>JACFNA010000340.1 GCA_019455085.1 Chitinophagaceae bacterium | reverse complement strand
TGATGTTGCTTCCCATCTGGGGAGTATTACTGCTGGCAGTTTTTGTAATCATCACATCGGCGCTGAGAACTTTAACAGTCACTGTTGCAATATCACAATCCGACGGTTTGTTCTTCATACAAATCTTATATACAAAGGTATAAGTGCCACCTGGTGTGCCCGGATCAACGGTAACTTGTCCGGTATTTGTGTTCAATTTGATCCCCGGATGAGAAGGAGAAGTATCCAATGTGAGATTAACGGCTGAGGGGTTAATGGGGTTGCCATCGTAAATATCATTGCTGAGAACATTGTTTACGGCAACGCCACCGGTTGAGCTTTGAACCGGGGTGCCGACATCGTCAATGGCTACCGGCAACGGGTTGTTGACCGTGGTCGGAGTTGTAAATACACCGCCTGATACACCAAATTGAACAGAGTACATACGTGCGGAATTTTTATTATTTCCTGTCTGACCAAGCGCAAAGGTGATTTTGTTGTTGGCATTCTGGTAGTTGGCAATCATCGCGCAGGTATTGTCAAATACGATGCCATTCAAACTTGTAGTTCTGCCGAGAAAACGGGTACGACCACCCTGACCGGCACTGATTACCAATTGGGTGGGATTGTTCACGGTATAGCTGGTATAGCCCCCAACCTCCACATATTCACGGTTATTTGAACCATTGCCATCAATATCAACAGCCGTCAGGTTATAGTTGAAAACATAAACTGTGGCTTCGGTAATGTGTTCAAAAAACTCCAACTCGTAAAGTACGTATCCTCCTGCACTCGTGGTAGCCTCAATTCTGGGCTGGAAGCGACTGGGGACCCCCTCTTGTGTGTCATCATCGAAATTAGTGACATTGGTGTTGGGTGATTTTTCAAGGATCGTTAAAATAGCATCCACCGTGATTCCGTCTTTTGTAATCAGGTTGGTGTATTTGTGTTTTGATCCTGGATTTGTTCCATTACTGCCGGTGTTTACCAAAACAGTGCGCTTTGTTTCTAAGAAATTAAGAGTCTCGCCCTGAATATCAAGCACAAAGGATGGCGATTGTGCCTGTAGGCCAAAAATAGAAGCCAACAGAACGATCAGTAAAGCAACAGTGCTTTTCATTGTTTGCATATTATTTCTGATCTGTTGTGTGAGTAACTTTTTCATTGTGGTAAGTAATTTCGTTTTCAATGACTATTAGAATTGATACTCAAGGATTTCTGCTTTGAGTTCGAGATCGGCTGTTGCATTTCCCAAACGGAGTTTAACCGCTTTTTCGTAAGCAGGGAGGGTCAGCTTCATCGTATAAGGTTGACCTGCTGTGAGGTAGGCCTTTTGGTAAGCAATGCCCGAAGTGTTGGTTACTTCAGCAATTCCGGCAACGGGAGAGGTTAAAGTCAAACTATAATCTTTGGTGGTCTTCCAATTGAAATTTTCCGGAACTTTCAGGTCTTCCATCACTTTTGGAACGCCTGGCTCCTGAGGAATTTCCCTGTCCTTACGGCAGGATACAAGAGCTACCATTAAAATAGTCATCAGCAGTAAAATGCGTGTTTTCATCGTAAACAATATTTGTTGTTTACTCTATGTCGAAAATTGTGCCAAAAAAAAGAAAAATATGTAAATAGTTGATAATCAATGCATAAAATATTAGAAGAAGATAATAGACTGTTCCAAAAATGGAAATAATTCCAAAAATGGAAATGACTGTACCGAATAACATTAAACTATTCATCAAAGCGAAGGAAGTGATTATTTTGTTCAGAATCAAAAAAATCTGCATAAATAAAAAAAGGCTGCCAAAAAATAGGCAGCCTTGGTTTTTCGGTGTAATTGATTTATTATGGATTCGTTGGCGGCACCTGATAGATGAGTGCGTTATTTCTGTAACCGTTGAGGTTTTTGTACCAG
>JACFNA010000339.1 GCA_019455085.1 Chitinophagaceae bacterium | reverse complement strand
CAAACAATCTTCCCTGGTGAAGATGACCTTAGAAGATGAAAATGCCGCCCGGGCCAACAGCGTCATCAATACCCTGATAGAAGTGTATAAGGCCGATGTGATTGACGACAAGAATCAGGTGGGGGTCTATACCGATAAGTTCATCAGAGAGCGGCTGGAGATCATCCGGGCCGAGCTGAGCGGGGTTGATGAGCAGATAGAATCGTATAAAAAGAAGAACCGGCTCACGGACATCAGCTCCGAAAGCAGCGCCTTCCTGGAGAGCAGCAGCCAGTTAGACAGCAAAGTGCTGAGTGCGGAGAATCAGTTGAATATGGCGCAATATCTCCAGGCACACCTGCAGGAACATCCGGCGGGAGAACTGATTCCGGCCAGCATCGGGATTGAGGATGCCGGTATTCAGGGGCAGATTACGGAGTACAACAATGTGCTGATCAGGCGCAACAAACTGATTGAGAACAGCAGTGTATCGAATCCGGTGGTGGAAGACATCAACCGGAGCCTGAGCGCCATGCGATTGTCTATCCTCAAGGCTTTAGATAATGTGATGGCGGGCTTATCCATTCAGGTGAAGAATATACGGGAACGGCAGTCGGAGAACATCCGCAAGATTGAATCCATTCCCACCCAGCAGCGGATGGTGACCACCATTGACCGCGACCGGCAGATCAAGCAGGAGCTGTACCTGTTTCTGCTGAACAAGAAAGAAGAAAATGAGCTGCAGCTATCCATTACCCAGAGCAATTGCCGGATTGTGGATCCTGCGGATGGCACCGGCAGGCCGGTGTCGCCCAAAAAAGGGCAGGTTGTTCTGATCAGCCTGCTGCTGGGAATGCTCCTTCCTGCCTCAGGGATCTACCTGCGCTCGCTTTTTAATACCAATGTGTACACCCGGCGTGACATCAAAGACCGGGTGAGTATTCCTTTTCTCGGTGAGATTCCGCTGGAGAAGGGAGACTTTGAAAAAGACATCGTGGTGAAAGAGGGGTGCCGGGATACCATCTGTGAGGCGTTTAAGATTCTCCGGGACAATGTGGATTTTGCCACCGACGGAACGGAGCGCCAGGGGCGGGTGCTGCAGGTCACCTCCCTGCTGCCGGAATCGGGTAAGAGTTTTGTGACCATCAACCTGGCCATGAGTATATCGCTGTCGGAGTACCGGGTGGTGATGCTGGACCTGGATTTACGCCGGGGCGGGCTGACCGGCAGACTGGGGATAAGCAAAAAAGAAAAAGGGATTTCGGCCTATCTGTCGGGCAAGGTCACCGATCCTTCCGCCATCCTCCTGAAGGGGATTGAGGGCAGCGGGGTTGACTTTATCCCCTGCGGGGTATTGCCGCCGAATCCTGCAGAGCTGTTAAAGCGGGATCATCTGGAAAATCTGATCAGCAGTCTGAAAAAGGAGTATGATTATGTCATCATGGATAATCCGCCCTACGGGATGGTGGTGGATACGGCTATTTGTGCGAGGCTGGCAGATCAGGCGCTTTATATTATACGGTCGGGCATGTTCGACAAACGGATGTTGCCGGAGTTGCAGGAGTTGTATGATTCGGAGAAGTTGAAGCATCTCGGACTGGTGCTGAATGCAATAGATTATAGCAAAACAGGGTATGGCTATGGTTACGGATATGGTTATAGCTACGGATATGGCTATAGCTACGGCAATGATAACGATCGCAAAAAATCGAAGAAAAGGCGTTTTTTCAAAAGACGATAGGGGAAAACCAGACAGGTTGGCCTCGCTTCGGGCCGGGAAAACCAGACAGGTTGGCTTCGCTTCGGGCTAGGAAAACCTGTCTGGTTAGCGCTGCTCCGGGCCGGGAAAAACTGTCTGGTTATGAAACTCAACATAAGCATCTTTACCCCCGAGGAATTCAATTACTTTTTC
>JACFNA010000049.1 GCA_019455085.1 Chitinophagaceae bacterium | reverse complement strand
ATTCCTGAGTGGGTAGAAGTTACAGGCAATTACACAGTACCTTCAGACGTAACCACAGTAACACTCGAAGTTGTAAACTCTACCACAGTGGCATTGGGCAACGATCTGGGTCTTGATGATATCTCATTCAGAGTACTTAAGTCAAGCATAGGCCTTTCAGGAGATCTGGGTACCATGTGTGCTGAGTCAAGTGCCGTAGTTGATTTTACAGTAAATGACGTAACTGAAACCAACAGCTGGTACAAGTGGCAGGTAAGCGTTGATGGTGGGGTTAACTTTACAGACAGTACCGCACCCGCACAGGCTACTTTCTCAAATGGTTCTTATACCCTTACACTTACTGTAGCTAACCTTCAGGAATCTATG
Organism: Chitinophagaceae bacterium; assembly: GCA_019455085.1. GTDB lineage: Bacteria > Bacteroidota > Bacteroidia > Chitinophagales > Chitinophagaceae > Ginsengibacter. The sequence continues at coordinate 17,783 of JACFNA010000049.1, read as the reverse complement.
AATGGCCGAATCTACCGTCTGGTAGCAGGTACATCGGCCGCATCATTTGATAACCCTAACTGTAGCGAATACGTCCAGGACTTCGCGGTAAAAGTTACTGCATGTGGCCCTACTCCGGTAGATCTGATGAACTTCAGCGGCAGATATAACAATGGACAGGTATCTCTTGACTGGCAAACTGCACAGGAAGTAAATAGTGACAAGTTTGAAATCTACAAAAGCAACGATGGACAGAGCTTCTCAGTGATTGGTTCAGTTAAAAGTGCGGGATATAGTGGTAATGTAAGAAACTATTCATTCAACGATGCAACTCCGGGAAACAGCAAGTATGTGTACTACAAATTAAAGCAAATTGATTTGGACGGTAAGTTCATATTTACCAGTGTGGTAAGAGTAGCTGTTGATGGCATGAAAGCATCTATGACTGCCTACCCTAACCCATTCTCAACTCACTTTACTGCTTCATTCAGTGCAAACAAAACTGCTGATGCAAAAATGACCCTGAGAAACGCAATGGGACAGCCTGTAATGGTAAGAACTCTTAAAGTTGTACAAGGTAATAACACTATAGATATTGCGAATCTACCTGCGCTTACTTCCGGTGTATATTATGCAACGATTCAAAATGATGATATACATTATAACATCAAGTTGCAGAAGCAATAAGCAGAAAAAGTAAGCTGGTTATGATAAAGCCGCCTTCCCTAAATGAGGCGGCTTTATCTTTTTATTGACCAACCCCCTCATTATACTTAGCACACACACCTCCTATTCCACAATTTTCTCAAAGTGAAGCAACCTGCCATCGGCTGATACCCCTTCTGCAATTATTCTGAATCTGCGGGTTCGGTCATTGTTGAAAAATGAAATTTGAATTTCAGGATTCGAAAGAGATACAGCATATCCTGATACCCATTTTAGCGTAATTCTATGGTCTGGCTTTTCTACCGCCTGTCTATGCGTATAGTCAGGGTTATAAAATTCTTTAATTATCGTGTAACCATAGTATTCAGCGACAGATGTGCCATTTGATACACTTCCGGGATTCAGGTCGCTACCCTTCTTCAGGTAAACAGCTAATGCAGTGCCGCCACCGGCTACCATAGGTGAAAACGGAATAAGTTTCACCATCGCAATTTGATTCAGTGGGATTGTTTCCAGCATGAGTGTGTTGGATGGCATTTCATCCAGAAATACGGTCACATTGCTATTATCCTCTACTGCACCTGTGGGATCGTCCTGGGGTTCCCCATCGGTATAGTACCGGAGATTACCACCCCTGTAATTAAGTCTGTAGCTACCCGGGCCACCGGAAATGCGCAATCCGGGAATTCGTTCCTGCAAATATTGGAAGATGTTGCCGGATGGACTTTCTTTTCGGATATCCAACACCCTGTTGAAGAAGTTTCCTTTAAACATGCCTGTAACGTAATCATCATCCAGTTTTTCCAGGGTTGTACGATACTTGCCTTTAATGGTTATTTCAGGTAAAAGATCTTTATCATTTATACCTATCCCGCTCCGTTGAAACCATTGTAGCGGAGTGCGATTTACAGCGCCCGCTCCAGGCCATAATTGCATTAACTGCGGGTAAGGTCCGCCAAAGATGTCTCCCTTGTCAAACCTGGCTTTAATTGTCTGGCTCTTATTCCCTTTTATGTCGGAGAACAGAAAAAAATTCTTATCAAAGAAGATAAGTGAATCTACACTAAACTTCCCGTCCGCGTCCGTCCTGATGAGAAGTGAGTTCCTGCCCAATCTGAGAGAATCACGAGTCATAAACAATAACAGATCCTTGTCTGCAAAGTTTTTTTTATCATTTCCCGAAGTAATCTTTCCACTGAGTGTAATATAACCAGGGTCCTTAAACGTAACAGGCGAATACTTTCTGCGGGATATTTCCTTCCATTTGAATCTTGTCCATCCATTTGTCATCATTACCAAATCCAGATATCGGCCTGCATCCTTATTTTGAGAATCAAAATAGAAAGCAGGGTTATAGATATACCCTGGCAAATCGCTTCCCAACATAAACCACGACCAAATATTACCCGTATAGGGCAAAGGGTAATCTATATCTGCATCTGTTACCGATACAGAAAAGTCGCCCACAATGGTATCGCTGAAAGACACACGGAAGTGGTTGTATCCTCTGTTGCCGGTATTCAGTGTATCAGTCTGCAACCTTCCTTCCATTGCGTATTCTTTGTTGTCAATAAAAGTAAGGCGCTCAGCAAGTGGCATATTATCCCTGTTAAATACTGTCAGGTGAAGGATTCCTGAATACAACTCACCGGTCTTTATCGTTCCTCTGAACTCTCTGCCGTTTTCCAGGTTCAGGTTCTGTCTGAAGACTATCCTGCCTTGCATTTGACCAATGAGTAACGCCGGCTTCCTTTCTTCACTGACAGCAGTTGAAAAGACCCTGAACCTCTTTCCTCCATCCGTTTCAGTGACTTCAATGCCCGTCCCCTCAGGCTCTGTCTCCGGTAAAGGATACCTGCCAGGTTGCGCATCTATAATAGCATAATATAGTTCTCCGGATTGGGGTATGATACTAAATACACCCATCCCATCGTGAACAGACTGAAAAGCTGTCACTGTGTCTCCAATGCTGTTTCTGACATAGCCTTTCACCTCTCTTGGAAACCCCATCTGGTCAATAGCCTTGAAAGCAACCTTATTTTCCATGCCTGCTAATAAGTTGCCACCTTCAGGAAAGAATCTCAGGCTTCCTGCCTGTATTGAAGTAGATGCGATCCTTTCATCTTTTCCTACTACATTAATGATCTTTCGGAAGGTAAAAAGTGGCTGATTCATCATCAATGGGGCATACGCTCGTAACAGATAAGACCCACTCAAAAGAGAATCGGGCAATATCAACTGCCCGGTAGCCAGAGAATAATAGACCGGAAACACATTAGTAATCAAGACTCCTTTTTCCGGATCCGTAAGTTCAATGAAGAGCGTTGTATTGGCAATAGAAGGTTCAAACATGGACATAAAGTAGCCCTTTGCCCAGATTGTGTCTCCGGCGAAATAGGTGTCCCTGTCTGTCTGAACATAGAGTTTTTGAATAGAATTAGTCTCTGACCAATGGTTCAATATTGAATCTACTGCTCTGTTTTGAGAATGTCCGACAAAAAACAGGAAGCAAAGTAATACCCCCCAAAAGTCCTTCTTCGGTTTCAAAGTGTTTCGTTTTTGGTATGCAATTTAATTATCTGTATTCTGGCTTTGCAGATTAATAAATAATTATTTAATCAGCTTATAATTATAAGGCTGACTCTTTATCAACAAGCCTAATAATCAGGAATTTAATAGAGATATGAAGGAAGACTGATTGAAATGAGCGCACAGTAAAATTACTAGCGGAGAAAATCAGGGAAAATACAACAATTACCCTTTTATTAGCGTTATCTGAGATGGAGAAGACTGGCAGTGGGAAAGTCGACCGGAAAAGAATTCTTAGGAAGCAATAAATCCCGGCAGACATGGCTGGATGTATAACCTTAATCTAATGCCTCTATGAAAAAAATTTACTCAGTTTACCATAGCCTGCTTTGCCTGCCTATACTCGTTTGCATTTCATTGTTTAGTGTAGAAGTTTCTGCGCAATGCGGATTCAAGCCGGGTTTAGGATGTCCCGGAACAGACTACTCCAATTACGGATACAACTCCACCTCAAACGCTTCGACACTGGAATATGACAATTTCACATCTGCTTTTCATGCTACCATGATCAGGAATAGCAATGGGAAAGTGCAGATTTGGGGAGAGCAGACTGCATCTGATGGCAGTTCTCCATTACTCATCCCAACTGAAGTGAATAGCACCAATTTTCCCGGACTTACCGGAACGCCAATCAAGTATGCCATCACCAGTGAAGGGGCAAAACATCAAACCATTCTGCTTACCACAGACGGGTTATTTGTGTGGGGAGTAACAAATATTGCCATTTCTTCTTCCATTAAAAGCACATCCCAGTTTGAAAAAATATCAATAAACGGAAAGGCGGATGGATTACCGGCCGGTGTATCGCCTTCTCAGGTGAAAATGCTATTCGGAACCAGCAGGCTTATTGCTTTGGTTACCTGTGATGGAGCGGCGTATGTGCTTTCCAGACATTATGCCAATAATCAGGGAGATGGGCTTTCTTTGCATAACACACAGTGGGCAAGAGTAAAAATAAATGCAACTACCACACTTGATAATGTGGTGGCTATCAGAGGAAGCATCACCACAATGATGGCATTAACATCTGACAACAAGGTATATACGTGGGGAGAAAAGACTTTACTGGGTACTGAAAATTCGTATAACGTGCAATCCCGGGCATACGCAACCGAAATGTCGCTGCCAGAAACGAGCCCCATTAAGATGATTGGGCTGACCTCCTGGGACAAGAAACATGAAAGTGATCAAACAACAGCTAATGACCCTACCTATTATATTCTCTATACAAATGGCAAATTGTATGGAATGGGAAATAATGAACTGTATCAACTGGGAGATTTTACCACCCAAAATACACCCTACAAACCATCAGGAAAGTATTCAATACTGAAAACATGGGTTCAGCCTTATTACCCAAACCCCTCAAACCCGACGAAGAAAGGATCGCTCATGGAAGATGTCAGATGGATGTCGCCAAAAGAGCATGACTCAAGATGGCCTGCCATAAACATTTTGAACAATAATGGAAGGCTCTGGAACTGGGGTTCAAATGCAGGATCTATGCTTGGCAGAACTGCAACCGGGCAGCATATGAATGACAAGACCGCCTTTCATCCGGGCCAGCCTTTGGCCAATGGAGATTTTAACCCTTTGACTTCAAAGGTAATTACCGTGCAGACGGGCGGGCACACTACCATGATCATTCAGGAGTGTCAGGAAAACTTTGGATATGTAGGCCATGCAATTCATGGTAGCACCGCAGCAGGAATTGATGGAGATACCTATTATCCTGAGTTTATATTTAATACTGCCACCATCACCGTGTGTGGAACCAATATAGTACCGGAAATCAGCTTTGAAGCAGAGCCTGTAAAACCAGATGAAGATGGCGACATCGTATGTAAATCTCAGGTGTTGTTACTCAAAGGCACTCCGGCGGGAGGTACATTTACTGTTGTCAGTGGCCCCGGAATAATCACTGATGGGAACAAACTAACAATAACCGGCACTAATTCATCAGGAACCGTCACAGTGCGCTATACACTCGCCACATCGTACTGCTCTATCCTATCAGTTGAAAAGGAAATTCCTTATGCCGAATGTCCCATACGAACTATAAGTGGTTCAGTTTGGATCGATACAGATCGCGATGCTATAAAAGATCCTGGGGAACCAGGCACTAATGCTTCAGCACCCGGACATAGTGGTGTGTGGGCTAATCTGCTTGACAATACCGGAACAGTAATAGCTTCAGTAGCAGTGGCCACCTCAGGTAATTTTTCTTTCGGTGTTCAGACTAAAGGAACCTATTCCGTCAGGATAACCAACGTACAAATCGGTACGGGTAATACGATACCTGAATCTGCCCGTCCATTGCCTTCTATATGGAGATATACCGGTCATAACTTTATGGGGCCATGTGTGGTCCCTGCATGTGTAGATCCTGATATTATAACCAACATTGTGGTAGAAAATTCTAATGTGAGCCACATCGACTTCGGGATAACGGCTGCATATATGATTTCAGGTACCGTGTACCACGATGCGAACGGACTAAACGATTTTGTTCCGGCAGTGAACGGTATTCCCGTATATACACCAGGTGCAGGTTATCAGGCATCCGGTCAGCCGCAGCTCTACGTGGTAATCGTAGGTACGGATGGTAAAGTGGTGGACTACACTACAGTAAAGCCGGACGGCACTTACAGTTTTGACCTGCCCACTCCTATTGCAATGACACTATTTCTAACCATCAATCTGCCGACGAAAGGAACCGTACCACTGCCTCCCTCTCTCGCAAACAGCTGGCAATTTGTAGGTGAAAATTTCGGAATCAATAATGCCTCCGGAACCGGTGTCAATGACGGAAAGGGCACAGGAAACAATGCACCCTCTACCCGATACGACGGAAAACTGGCCGCATCATTCCCTACAGGCGTCACCACCATATCTCAACTTGACTTCGGAATAGAATTACCTCCTGTTGCCGACCCCAAGGAATATCTCACCACTAACGATGATTTCACTGCCGGAGGCCCCGCAGGCTATCCTGCTGTATCAGGATTCAAATACATTCTGATGTCATCCCCCAAACTCGTTGATAATTATAGTACAAATGGCTCTCTGTCAGGTACAGATTATGAAGACTGTACCATTCATGGTTCATGCAATGGTAACCCCGGTGGCACCATATCAACCTTCACAGTTACCAGCCTTAAGAGTAACACAAAACTGTACTACAATTTTGGCGGATCGATCGGGGTAAAGGAAGTTACTGCAGGAACTGTAATAGAAAATTACGATATAAACAAGATGGTAATTTATGGGGAAATCGGTCAGGGAGTTACAGGATACGAACTACAGTTTAATTACACTATTACAGATGCAGCCGGACTGGTAAGTCCGATTGTCCCCTACATTATCCGGACCACCACCATACTGCCAATTGAATTTATCTCATTCGAAGTCTCAAAAAGAGAATTGGTATCTGACCTCCACTGGGTAACCACCACAGGTAACGAAAGTAATGGCTTCATCATTGAACATAGTCGCGAAGGCGTGAAATGGGACAGTATTGGATTTATCAAAAGCAAAGGACCGGGAACCGGGAACACTGCCACATATAGTTACAGGTTTTCACATACAAATCCTTCCCTGGGATCTAATCTATACAGGATAAGGCAAATGAATCGGGATGGATCAAGCAAGTTCAGCACTATCCGAGTGGTGAATTTTGAATATGGTGACCGAATTGTCATTCATCCTAATCCGATTACTGACAGGATAAATATCAAAGGCTTGTCAGGTAATGAGACAATAGTGATTTATAATAATATAGGCAAGACGATTTATAAACAGACTATCACTTCCAAAGAGGTAATCCTGCCGGCAGACCATCTCCAGACAGGTATCTATAATATCCAGGTGATTAATGCGGATGGCACCAGTGTTTCATTTAAGGTTATAAAGAATCTCTAGGAACCGGATTTTTAATCAGCAAAAACTTCATAATCCTGACCGTTAATAATTAATCCGGTCAGGATTTCTTTTTTCGTCCACCCGATTACTGAAAAAATATATTTCAGGCACACTTTTCTATTGTCAACCGTCAATAGTGCCCGGGGAAATAATTTCCCAATTTCAAAAGTGCCTGTATGAGCGTTGAGCGTCCTTTGCATAGATTTTTATTAAAAGGTTCAAATTCAACAGTATGAACGGTAATAAGGGAGCCAAAAACCGGATGAAAAAAGGTTTGTACAGAGGGTGAAAAATTAAAATTTCCCCCGGTTGTCGCTGTTGATAAAATGGTATAGGAATGATGAAAAGAATAGGTAGCATTATAACAAGAATGGTGTTTGCATGGATAATAATTTTTCCCCAGTATGCAATCGGTCAAAATGCGGATCAGGGAAGTGTACAGACAGTAATCCATCTTCTGAGCTATGTTTCCATGGACTATGTTATGGCTGTTGAAAATGGAAATGTGATAGATAAGCAGGAGTATGAAGAGCAGATTGAATTCGCCCGGCAGGCATACGAACTTGTGAATGAAGGACAGTTTCTCGGTGAGAATAAAAAGAAAGTATTAGACCAACTCACCACGCTCAGGAATCTTATCAATAAGAAAAGCACCTCTGCTGAAATTAGCAGCATTGCAGATGCGATCAGGCACGATATTATCCGGATAACCGGAGTGGCCAATCACTATATATGGCTAATTGCATGACCTGCCATGGTGAAAAAGGAGATGGCAATGGCCCCCTTGCAGGTGAGTTGGATCCTGCGCCTACAAACTTCCTCGCAGCGGAGTTATGGAGTAAGTTTTCACCCTACCAGGGTTTTAATACTATTAAGCTTGGAGTTCAGGGTACCAGTATGAGAGGATTTCCGGAGTTGACAGACCAGGAAGTGTGGGATTTGGCATTTTATATAAAGTCGCTACCCTATCAGGGCCAACTGAAGGATAGCCTCGCACTACGACAGGAGTTCAACCAGATCAATCCTCAGATCAGCCTGAACGAACTTGCGACCCTCTCAGACAAAACGCTGATGGATACCCTAAGTACAAGATTTAAAGATGCACGCCATAAATTGGTAGCAGTAAGGCTTTTGGCCCCGGAAGGTAATAATATCAACGCAAGCCTTACCATCTCCACCACCAATCTGAAGGAAGCACTCGCAGCATATACAGCCGGGAACAGGACACTGGCGAGAACCAAAGCACTTAATGCCTATCTGGAAGGAATTGAACCTGTAGAAGCCAGATTGCGCACGCTGAACTCAAAATTTGTACTGGATCTGGAAGGCCAGATGTTGAACGTAAGACAAGCCATTGAGAAAGATAAGGGCCAGAAAGTGGTAGAAGCAGAAGTGCAACAGGCAGTGGCTATGATTTCAGAGGCGAACGAGATTCTCAAAGGCCAGAAAATGAATTACTGGCTGACGTTTATACTTGCCACTTCCATAATGCTCAGAGAAGGGCTTGAAGCATTTCTGGTACTGGCAGTAGTACTGGCACTCATTAAATCATCAGGAGTCAGAAAAGCAATACCCTGGTTACATGGCGGCTGGATGACTGCTGTTTTGATGGGTGGAATCGGATGGCTCCTTTCTGATTATATCATCCAGTTCGGAGGAAAGAACAGGGAAATAATGGAGGGGCTCATTTCGTTGATAGCCGTAGTGGTGCTGCTCCTGGCCGGATACTGGCTTCACAGCAATTCGAATGCAAAACAGTGGAAAGCCTTTGTAGAAAATAAGGTTGGCCATTATCTGAAGAAAGAGAAGATGTTTGGCCTCGCTGCGTTCTCTTTTATGGTAGTGTTCAGAGAGGCCTTCGAAGTAATACTATTTCTCAAAGCCGTTAGTCTGGAAGCCGCAAGCACCAATCAATCGGCCATCGGGCTCGGTGTTCTGGCAGCTTTTTTACTGATTGGCATTATCGCCTTCTTCTTCTCCAAATATTCAAGAAGAATTCCAATCAGACAATTATTCGTCTATTCTTCATGGGTAATTGTGTTCCTGGCTGTCATTCTGATTGGTAAAGGTATCCATGGATTGCAGGAAAGCGGATGGATTTCTGTAACCGGTATTTCATCATTCTTCAGAGTGGACTGGCTGGGTATTTACCCAACTTTACAATCTGTTTTGGCACAAGTGGGACTGATTGCCGTAATCCTTGCAACTTATTATGTAAGTAGTTTAAGGCTCAAAGCCCGGTAATCCTTTCATCAGACTGTTAAAATGCAGCCCTAAAATCTGATTCACAGGGGCTAATGTTACGAACATATTCGTACTTTGCAGAAAAAAAGTCTTTATTTTTTCCAATTGACCGTTCAAATTACCGCCTGTGTAGTTTTAAGAACTTGTTAGAAGGAACTGGAAATAATTTTACGTCCAATTCTCGGATATACCATAAATATTATGAAAAAATTACTATTAATTCTGCTTACCCTCTCTTCTTCAATAATGGCAGTGGCCCAAAATGCTACTGTAAAAGGAACCATCAGGGATACTACCCAAAATTCACCTGTGGAACTAGCCTCCGTGGCCATCCTTAGTCAGAGTGACTCCATTCTGCAGAAGAGTACGAGAACTGATAAAAACGGAAATTTTGAGATTACCAACCTGAAGGATGGCGCCTACATATTATTGGTGAGCTATCCTAAATACGTGGACTATGTGGATATGTTTGATATTTCAGGGGGGTATCCGGTAGATTATAAAACCATACCACTCACCCAGACAGCCATGTTGCTTGACGAGATCGTAATCTCTCAGCCTCCTGTCAGAATTAAAGGTGATACTACGGAGTATATGGCAGATAGTTTCAAGGTGCGCGAGAATGCCACCGTAGAGGAATTACTTAAGGAACTACCCGGTATTCAGGTGGACAAGGATGGAAAAATCATGGCCCAGGGAAAACAAGTACAAAAAGTACTGGTGGATGGGGATGAGTTTTTCAGTGACGACCCTACAGTAGCCACAAAAAATCTGAGAGCAGATGCCATTCAGAAGGTACAGGTTTACTATAAGAGAATTGATCAGGCCGCATTCACAGGAATAGACGACGGACAGGAGGTGAAAACAATTGACCTGAAGCTAAAAGAAAATGCCAAGAAGGGGTACTTCGGTAAAGCATCGGTGGCAGGCCTGGATAAATATTACAACCTGACCGGAATGCTAAACTCATTTAAGGCGAAAAGAAAGCTTTCAGTGTTCGGTGTAGCAAGCAGCACAGACCAGACAGGCCTTAGCTGGAGCGACCAGAGCGCGCTTGGTTTCAGCGGAGATGGTGGAGGATTCCGTGGTGGTGGCGGTCGTGGTATGATGATGGTAGGAGCTATGGGAAGCAGTGGCGGTGGCGACCTGAGTGCCGGAAATTCCTACGGACAGGGCCTTCCGGAAAGTATTAAGGCAGGAGCACACTACAGCGACAAATGGAACGATGGGAAGAATTCAGCCGGCGGAAACTACCTCTTTAATAAGATTGATATTCGTTCTGGGGGCAGTACATACAGTCAGAACACATTACTTGACAGTGTGTACTACGGTAAAAGCTCATCAACCGGAACCTCAAGCCAAATCAGGCAGAGCCTGAATGGCGTGTTGGATATTCAAATCGATTCAACCTCTCAATTTAAGATTACTGCCACCGGCAGCCGGAATACATCTGACAATTATACAAAGGATTTATCCGAAGCCTTAAGCGAAACACTTGATCCGGTGAACAACAGTACGAGTGTGACTACCAATCACAGTGAATCGGAAGCATTTAATACTAATGCCTTTTACAGAAAAAGATTTAAAACTCCCGGAAGGACAATCAGCATCAACTTCAACCAGAGATATAATAACACGAAAAGTGATGGATTCCTGAATAATGAAGCAAATTATTTTGACCCGCTTGGTAACATTACAAGAACTGACCACACAGATCAGAACAAAGTAAATACTACCAGGACTATGACTTTTGAAGGAAAGATAAGCTATACAAATCCACTCGGGAAAAAGTCGTTTATCGAATTGAATTATAGTTATAACCACAATGACAACTATCAGGTACGCCTTACGTACAACAAGGATTTAAATGATAAGTATAACCAACTGGTAGATACGCTGAGCAGCGATTTCAAATACACTTATAATATTAATACAGGAGGATTAAACTATCGTTACAATGGTAAGAAACTGACTTTCTCTGCCGGTGGTAACGTCTCGAGAACAGATTATCAGCAACAGGACAACTTTCTGGGCACTACCAGACCCTATGGTTATACGAATCTGGCTCCAAGAGCAGACCTGAGATATAAATTAAGCTCAGCATCCACCATCAGTTTCAATTATAATGGTAATACCCAACAACCCACGATTGATCAGTTGCAACCCTTGAAAAACAATAGTGACCCACTTAATATTGTGGTTGGTAACCCCAACCTGAAGCAATCTTTCAGCAACAGTATCGGGTTAAACTTTAACAGCTTCCAGATAATGTCGGAACAGTATGTTTTCATGGGAGTAAACTTTAATTCTACAAGCAACCAGATTAGCAGCAGCTACACCATAGATAATATGGGACGCAGAGTCACTCAATATGTTAACATAGATGGTGCTAACTACTCTGTAAGTATGTATGGAAGCTACTCACGAAAGCTTGGTAAGACATGGCGTTTTGGAATATCTCCGAATGCATCAGTGTCAAAAAACACGAATTTCATTAATGGACACGAAAACATTGCCAACAGTTTCGTAATCAGCCCGGGTATCAATTTCAGCAAGCGTGATGTGCAGAAGTATGAATTGGAAATTCGTTACACGCCATCGTTTAACTCTTCCAAATCAAGTATCAGCACGGCTGCGAATCGTAATTACTGGACTCAGAATGTGGGATTCGACGGCCGGGTAAGTCTGCCGGGTAAAATTGACCTGGGTACTGACATCTCTTACGAGTACAGGCAACAGTTAGACGCTTCGGATACAAAGAATCAGGTTACTCTATGGAATGCGTACATTGAAAAGAGATTCCTGAAAAAAGAACAATTGACGCTGCGTTTCAGCGTGAACGACATACTTGATCAAAACAAGGGTTACTCAAGAGTTATTCAGCCGAATGCGATCGTGGAAAGCAATTATCTCACCTTCCAGAGATATGGGCTACTAACCCTTACCTACAACTTTAACACTACCGGCACCGGTGGCTCAGGCCCTCAAGGCGGCGGCAGAAGGATGATGAGATTCTAAACCTATAAAAATAATTTCAATGAAAAAGATATTTCTGTTATTAATTATTGCACTTGGAGTTGGTACCGGATACGCACAAAGCCCTATCCTTACCAAAGCAAAGATTGAGTACGAAAAGAAGGTAAATACATGGGCAACCGTTCCGTCGGATATGCTTGACAGAATCAAACAGAATACCCCACAGTATTCATCTACTTTCTATAGTTATGAAACCGATGGACAAAAATCAATTTACAAGCAAATCCCATCAACCAACAATAATAATATGGGAAGAGGCTTTTTCAGGATGGAACAGGGCAGTGAAGACGATGTGGTGTATACCGACTTCACTACCGACCAGCAGATTTCGCTGAAGAGCGTTTTTGAAAAGACCTATCTGCTGACAGACACTATCGGCCATATCAACTGGAAAATCACAAACGACTTCAGAGAGATAGCCGGATTTAATTGCAGGAGAGCTACTGCACTGATAATGGACTCCGTCTTTGTTGTCGCATTTTACACTAATGAAATTGTAGCACAGGGCGGCCCGGAAGGATTTACCGGTTTACCGGGCACTATACTCGGACTTGTAATAAACAGGCTTCATACTACATGGTATGCCACCAAGGTGAGTGTGGTGGATGTGGATCCGTCAAGAATCAAGGCTCCTACAGACTCTAAAGCAGAGAAGTCAAATAAAAAGAAACTAATTGAAAGCCTTAAAGACAGATTCCAGTCAAACAGAAATAGTTGGATTAACGATGACCGGATGATCTGGGGAATTATGATTTAACTTTTTGCCGTAACAAAATACAAAAAGTCCCGCCATTTTTTGAGCGGGATTTTTTGTGGTTATATTATTCGAGTTACCAAATTTTAATCCGGTCTTCTTCCGGACGATACATCTTATCTCCCGGTTTCACGCCGAAGGCTTCGTAGAATGCCGGCATATTTGATAAGGGGCCATTTACACGATAAATCTCCGGTGAATGCGGGTCATTATTAATCCTCCATAGCAGTGTTTCCGGACGTGTAACCATACGCCAAACCTGTGCACTCGAGAAGAAAAATCTCTGGTCAGGTGTCAGGTTGTCAATTGGTTTATTTCCTTCTGCTTCCTTAGTCATTTTAAAAGCAGCGTACGCGATTGCCAGTCCGCCAATATCAGCCATATTTTCCCCAAGGGTAAGTTTACCGTTCACATGTACGGAATCCAATATTGTATAACTATCGTATTGAGCCACCACTTTATCAGCAATCTGGCCATAATTTTTCAGATCCGAGTCAGACCACCAGGTACGCAGATTACCATTCTTATCATATTGGCTTCCCTGGTCATCAAATCCATGAGTCATCTCATGGCCAATCACAAATCCTATACCGCCATAGTTTACCGCATCATCTCCATTTTGAAAATAGAAGGGAGGTTGTAGTATCCCGGCTGGAAATACTATTTCGTTGAATGAAGGATTATAATATGCATTCACTGTAGGTGGAGTCATAAACCACTCAGTCTTATCAACCGGCTTACCCAATTTATTAATATCATAATCATATAGCCATTCATTTATCCTTTCTATATTGCTAATGATAGAACTTCTGGAAATATCGATACCTGAATAATCCTTCCATTTGTCCGGATAACCAATTTTGAGTGTCATTGAGTTTAATTTATCAATCGCTTTCTCTTTTGTGGAATCACTCATCCATGTAGCTTCCTTAATCTTAAGTTCATAGGCCTTCTGAAGGTTATGCACGAGGTTGGTCATGTACTCCTTTGCTTCAGGCGGGAAATACTTCTGCACATATAATTTCCCCAAAGCATCACCCAATAGACGGTTAACAAGCATGGTGGCACGTTTCCATCTCGGTTCAGGCTGTAACTGCCCACTCAACTTCTTACTGAAAAAATCAAATTCTGCCTGATAGAATGGCTGGCTCAACCATGCAGCGCTATGGTTCACTGTATGAAAGGCCAGGTACTGCTGCCATATACTCAGTGGTACACTCTTTAATAAACCGGATAACCCTTTGAAAAATTCAGGTTGTCCGACCAGTAGTGTATCTTCTTTCACTTTTAATTGTTGCAATAAGGTATTCCACTGAAGGTTAACGGAAGTCTTCTCCATATCTGCTACAGCCAACAGGTTATAGTTGGCTTCGGGATCTCTCAGTTCGACAGGAGTCCTGGATACTTTGGCCAGTTGTGTCTCCAACTTTATAATATCTTCCGCATCCTTTGTGTGAGCGGCATTTTCACCATTTGTCAGATTCAAAATCTTAACGATGTATTCCTTATAGCTTGCCCTGATTTCTTCACTCTTTGCATCCTTGTCAAAATAATAGTTTTTATTTGGCAGCCCTATCCCACCCTGATAAAACAGGGCCCTTTCTATATTACTGTTCTTATCGTCGGGCGATACACGGAAGTCAAACATCAGGTTGTTACCTTTCGTATATTCTGAAGCCACATAGCTCAACAGCTCATCAGTTGTTTTGATGGCCTTAATCTGCTCCAGTTTATCTTTTATAGGATTGATACCGGCTTTGTCTACTGCATTACTATCCAATGCACTTGCATACAGATCACCGACTTGTTGTGCAACGCTGCCTTTAGCGGGATTCTTTTCGTTCAGGCAGGAGTCCAGAATAGTCTTCATGTTTTCTAATGCCTGATCTCTCAGCACATAAAAAGCGCCCCAACCTCTCTGGTCTTCAGGAATCTTCGTATTCTTTACCCAATTACCATTGGCATATCCAAAAAAGTTATCCCCGGGTTTTATCGTAGAGTCTATCCCGGAAAGATCCAATATATCTTTATTCATCTGACTTTGTTCTTTACAACTATAAATACCTGCGGCTATTGCAATAGCCAAAAACAATATTGTTTTTTTCATACTGAGATAATTGAAGTTTGAGAAGGTTTTGCTTTGCGAAGGGTGTATAGCCTGGGAAAACAGAGACCCTTAAATTTTAAAAACGGAACAAATTAAGAAAAAATAATCGCTGTGATAAAATTTTCTTGTCAATCCAGGCTGCGCAGGAACCGTATTCAATGAGATTAATGAGCCACCCATCGGACTCGAACCGACGACCTGCTACTTACGAGGCAGCTGCTCTACCAACTGAGCTAGGATGGCTTGGGATGCAAATTTATATGTTAAATGAATTTACCCATTCACTTCAATGAAATTAACTTCTGAAATCAGCTCTCTGATAAAAATCTTATATTTATAACATAAAAGCATATCTAAAAAAACTTTGGCCATGAAAATATCCAACCTCATTTTTACAATTCTACTTTTTATTTCTCTTCAGTCTTATGGACAGGTAACCATCAGCCCTGAGAAACCTCAGGCCGGTACGGAGATCTCCATCACTTATCAGCCTGCCGGATTGCTTGCCGGGACAAAGGCGCCGGTTAGCCTGATCTATTACACTATCAGACCAGATGGCACTTTTGCTTTTGATGGCAACTGGAAAAAATCTGGAAATACTTATAGCTATTCGCTAAAGACAAATAGTGAAGACAATCTTGTAATACTAAAAATATTCAGTGACAAACTAGTGGACAATAATCAGGGAGAAG
Organism: Chitinophagaceae bacterium; assembly: GCA_019455085.1. GTDB lineage: Bacteria > Bacteroidota > Bacteroidia > Chitinophagales > Chitinophagaceae > Ginsengibacter. The sequence continues at coordinate 1,795 of JACFNA010000049.1, read as the reverse complement.
GTTATCTGATCCCATTGTACAACGGCGATGAATATGCTAAGGGAGCGCTTTCATCCATGGGTCGTTTTTATGAGTCGCTCGGCCAGAATTTTGATGTCAATCCCACGCCATCCAAAGCCTTGCAATATTACGACGATGAATACCAGAAATATCCGGATGAAAAGATGAAGAACCTGGTTTCCTATACCCGTTTGTACAACAACGTGAATCCCGACAAGGCGTATGAGAATGTGGAAAAGGCAATAGAAATGGCTTTAAAAAAAGGGTTGAAGGATGAGGACGACTACACCCGCATCCAGCAACTGTATGCACTGAATAAACTCACACAGCAGGGTGCCTTTTTCAACAAATTAAAGGAAGAAAAATTTCCGGATGGCAAATGGACAGTCTCCAGAGAACTCAATAAGTTTATGTCAGAAAAGGATGAAGGAAAGAAGATGGAACTCTGGAAGGAAATGAGTAATAAAATTGACAACGACCCCAACTGGAGTTATTTAAAATCGGCCAAAAGTTATTTCCTTACTACCTTCCTTAATGAACACAGAAACAAAGGAGACTGGGCAGGGCTTGATCAGGCAGTTCAAAAACTCGGTATCAGTGGTAGCGACCTTGCCAGCTTTTATAATTCCACTGCGTGGGATTTACAGGAAAAGAACAAGGATTTGAATGTGGCTGAAAAATACGCAACAATAGCGACCGAATGGGCAAAGGCTCAGATTTCAAACCCTACCGGTACCAAACCTAACAGTCTGTCTGAAAGTCAATGGAAGAAATCGCGTGAAAGCACATACGCCATGTATGCAGACACCTACGGTATGGTGGAATACAAACTTGGAAATTACAAGAAAGGGCTTCCCTATGCCGAGGAAGCAGCCCTTACTATTAATAAAGGTAATGATGCCAGCCTGAACAACACCTATGCGTTGCTATCAAGCAAGGTAAACTCACCTTCCAAATTTGTCCCGATGTTTGAAAACTGGGTGAAAGAAGGTAAGGCTACTTCAGCTATAAAGGAAATTCTGAAAGAACAGTTCATAAAGAAAAATGGTGAGGCTGGATATCAGAACTACATGGCTGCACTGGAGCGTGAGTCATTGGAAAAACTAATAGCAGATCTCAGAAAGTCGATGCTCGATGATGTAGCTCCTACCTTTTCCTTAAGAGATATGAGTGGCAAACATGTGAGCATGTCAGAGTTGAAAGGAAAGGTTGTGATTGTAGATTTTTGGGCGACCTGGTGTGGTCCGTGCAAAGCCTCATTCCCCGGAATGCAGCAAATGGTTACAAAGTATAAAAATGACCCACAAGTAAAATTCCTTTTCATTGATACGTGGGAAACAGTTGATAATAAAGAGAAAAATGCAGCCGACTTTATTAATGAAAATAAATACGATTTCCATGTCCTGATGGATAATGATAACAAAGTGGTAGATCAGTTCAGTGTATCAGGAATACCCACAAAATTTGTGATTGACAAAAATGGTAAGATTAGATTCAAGTCAATCGGATTTAATGGCAGTGATGAAGGCCTGGTTCAGGAACTTACTGCAATGATTGAAGTAGCGAAAGAAGCGTAATCACCATACACATCTGAGTATAGGAACGGGCTTCTTTGGAAGCTCGTTTTTTTGTTGTGATTATCTGGTAAGCTAAGGGATTATTCAAGGGCGAGGTACAACATGTGTTTTACCTCTTAGCGCGTGATTCACTTTGACGTGCCGCTAGCTTTAGTAATTTCTTGTGGAGTGACAACACCTGATCAATCACAGAATGGTTTCCGTCATTATATATGACG
>JACFNA010000048.1 GCA_019455085.1 Chitinophagaceae bacterium | reverse complement strand
CTTTCACCACTATTATTATCGTTGGCTTCAGCCAACGGAATGAAAGGTAACAGGTTACGGCTTTAGCCACATTATTCTTAGTGAAGTGCAGCTAAAACCCTTATTGGGTAATACTTTCGTAATCCTGCGCTAAAGGGCAGGGTAATAAATTTAGAACCAAAATCCAGCGGATCTTAGCCCCCACAATAGCAACCTTGTCCCGGCAGCATCGGGATTGTTTCTTTTTCATCAAGGAAAAAGAAAAAGGAAAAAATGCTAAAAGAATGCTGAGCCGTTTAGTGTGGGCGAATTGTCAAAGGCTTGGTACAGGCAATTGATGATCAATAGTTGTGCTTCTCACTAATTTTTGACCGGACAAGTCTGGAATAATATAGAAGATGTTTTAGAACTTCTTATTGAAACACAATTCCTCCTCAAAAAATGTTTGTATCAATTCCCGCATGTTCTCCTTATTTCAACTCCCCTAAAAAGGGGATAAAACACACTGAATTTTCACCTTTTCAAGTGATAGACAAAAATCAGTGAATCGTTCATTTTTGTATTAGAATCAAGTTCAACGGCTATTTCAAATGATTAAAGAGCATACATCAATAGATTATCACTTAAAACATACGTCATGAAAAGGTTATTGCTACTCCTGACCTGCAGTTTATTCTGCTTCCAGATTTCGCAGGCACAGATACTGAGAAAAATAAAGGACAAAGTCAATAAAACGGTTGGAAACACCATTGACAAAACAATTGATAAAGCAGATAAGCCCGATAAGAAATCGCCTGAAGTAAAGGAACAAGCTGACGAAACCAATGATGACCAAAGTAACAAACCGGCTTCTGCACCTTCCAACACTTCTGCTTCTTATAGAGTGTATAGCAAGTTTGACTTTATCCCCGGAAATACCATCCTGTATTACGACAATTTTGAAAAAGAAAATATCGGCGAAACTCCCGAAGGCTGGATGACCACTAACATGGCAGAAGTGGTAGAGATAGAAGGATTAGAAGGAAGGTGGGTGACCCTGGAACCTAAAGGGGGTGCCGTAAATATTGTCAGGAGTAAAAAACAAAGCTGGGGAGATAACTTCACGATTGAGTTTGATATTTTTATGGAACCCGGAAGTGAAGGACTGTCTGACCAGTTGTATATCTACTTAGGCAATTCGGGCGGAAAGATGGTATCTGATGAAACCCTGTTAAATAGCATATATACCGGAGATGCTATTGAAATTTATTTTGGCATTAATAAGAAAGACGGAACACTATATAACTTATCCAGTTACAGGAATGTGGCTATAGGCAAACCCGGAGCCAAAACAAAGTTTTCAAGTGACCAGGGAGTGGCGATTAATCTATTAAAACCGATGCACTTCAGTTTTTGCGTGCAGGGTAAGCGCCTCCGTTTCTGGATGAATGAAAAGAAATACCTGGATATCAATAGCGCCATACAACCTGATGTTATCCCCAACCTCCTTGGATTTAAAGGACACCACAATACCAATTCAAAGTTTTTTGTAAGCAACATCCGCATAGCCAAAGATGTTCCGGATACCCGGGCCGAATTTAACGATGGAAAAATCGTCAGCAATCTTCTTTTCTACAGTGGTACCGCAAAGATGAAACCCGAGAGTTTAGGTGCATTGTATGATATCAGCAAGGTAATCAAAGATGCCAATGGACCCGTGAAAATAATCGGACATACCGACTCCGATGGCGATGATGCATTGAATATGAAATTGTCTCAGCAACGGGCAGAAGCCGTAAAAGACCTCTTAGTAAAAGAATATAAAATTGATGATTCCAAACTCAATACCGAAGGACGCGGCGAAACCCAACCCATAGCAGATAACAAAACTGCAGAAGGCAAGGCACAGAACCGCAGGGTGGAATTCATCTTTAAACCCGAAGCAGATAATTATAAAACGAAAGCGGGCGTCAGCGGAACAGCTACTCCTTCATCCGGAAAGATGGCAATTGCTGCAACCGCAAAAAATAGTGGAGCATCAAAGAAAATATTATGAATATAAACCTATCCGGAAAATGTGATAAATGGACAAAAGGGTGTGCGCAATAATAAGAACAACTTGGTGAACCTTAGTGCCCTCGTGCCTTGGTGGCGAACAATAAAGCAATGAGCCACCAGGACACTAAGACACGAAGCGACACCAAGAAAAAAACTTAGTGAACTTTGGTGCCTCTGTGCCTTAGTGGTGAAAAGAAAGAGAAGTAATGAACCACCAGAACGCTAAGACACGATCCCGATAGCTATCGGGACACGAAGAAAGAAGAACTTGGTGAACCCTGGTGCCTTGGTGTCTTAGTGGCAAATATTAAAGCATTGAACCACCAAGACTCCAAGCAGCACGAAGAAAGAAGAACTTAGTGAACCCTGGTGCCTTGGTGGCGAAAAAAATGCCTTGGTGGCGAAAAACAAAATGCCTTAGTGGCGAACAAAAAAAAATAACTCATGCAAAAGAATTTCCTATTTCTATGTTGTGTTTTGTTCTTCACAAATACATCATCCGCTCAGATATTGAAAAAACTGGGCGATAAGGTGAACAGGAAAATTGAAAATGCAGTAAACACCAGCATTGACAAGACGATTGATAAAACCATAGATAAGATTTCTCATCCCGAATCAGATAACAAATCGTCCAAGACAAAAGACAAGACAAAAGACAAGTCCCAACCATCGGATAATACCTCCCGCAAGTCCGATGCGAAACCAACAACCCAGACAACGCGCAGCATCAACAATGATCATGCGTCTAATAAAACCCAAGCCACTGATGACTGCCAGAAAGAAGCAGAAAAGAAAAAAGGCAGCTGGGAAAAATCGGCAGAATTTAATTATGAATATCCAACCGCTGATGAAAAACGGTTCAAGCCCAATATGAACAGGGTGATGGAATCAATAGCAACATTAGTGACAAAATACAACCCAACCCCCACAGGCAGCCAGGCCAAATGGGAACAATGGTTTACACGCAGCGCCGATACGGTGTCAAGGCCTGATCGTTCCATTTACACTTACGAGTTTGTGGGAAAGTTCCGGCCTTACGTGTGCAACAAAGGAAAAATTGAAGTATCGGGAATTACAGATACCTGGATGTTTGTAAGAATCAACAGGTTTCACCCTTCAGAAATCACCGAACAGCATCAAATCAATGCCGCCTTTGGCGATAAAATGTTTTCTCTTGGTAAGCAGCTCGGCACATTGGGCGGATATCCATACTTTGAACCTGCACCTTCAGGTATCAGACAAATTCCGGAAGTATTGTATAGCACCGTACTCATTTCCCGTCCGGGGCAACTTCCCTATACGGCTGTAACCAAAGGTGAGTTTTTAAACATCTGCAAAAAGTGGCTGGGAATGGTAGAGTCCGGAAAATTGAAAGCTACCGGTAACGCCGGAACAATGCGGGCCAATCTGGATAAACTTTTCCAATTGAATAAAGAGGATATGAATGAACCTGCCATCATCCGAAATCCGGAATGGAATTTCAATGACCTCAGCAGGATAGATGCGGATAGACAAAACATCTTTACCGCACCCGAAGAGGGTTACCAATTGCTGCGCGCTAATCCCGCGTACGTGAACACATCCTTATCCAAATGGAAACCTCAATTTATGGTGGTCACCTGGTACAGGGTGGCAGGAAGGCAAAACTCCGTGGAATTAGATAAAGCAATGAGAGAACATTTTGATTTTAAAAAGTTGGAAGCATTAATAAATTAGAGAAATCTTACTACACCTGGTTTTCGTGCAGCTAGTAAAGGGCGATACATCTTTCAGCATCAAAAAAGTGATAGTTAAGTTTGTTTTACGGCCTAATTCCCATTCCCCTAAAACAGGGAGCTAATCTCCAATTTTTCACCTTTTTTGGTGATTGTCATAATTGTACATTCTTTTCAAATTTGATTAAAAAAATAACATGAAAAAACTTATTATTTCATTGGCCCTGATAGTTATATCGCTTTCAACAATGGCCCAATTTAAAACGATAAAAGTGCCTGATAAAGACCTTAACGGAATAAAGAGTGAAAAGCCCTTGGAAAAACGCAGTGATAAGATTCCGAAAACCCCCCGGGATTTGAAAGCGCTGCCTGGCCCCGTGAGCACGGCCGTTTTGCCAGTACGACTTGTGAAAACATTTCAGATGCCGGACGGAACCAAACAGACGACTGAACTGATCCGTCACCCGGGAAGTTTACCCTCCAACATTGGAGGCAGTGTAAAAATAAATTCCGGTCCAAAAAGCAGCCAGGATATGGGTAACAGAATCTGTACTACAGAAACCATTTCTGTTAATGCAGAAAGTTCCTCTTTCATGAATGCAAATTATTCTCAACAGTCAACCTATCTGACGCCGGGAGCGCTTTATAGTTTCTATGACTTTTTTAGAGGCAACTTCAGGGAACATAATACAGCCCGGAATCCGATAACTCTGATATCAGATAATACCACAAATACTACGGGGCAGGTATTTGAGAATGTGCAGTCTCCGTCCCTTGCTACCTTAATTACTGCTGTCGGGAACCTCACCCGATCCTATTCCACGAATTCCGGGAGTTCATCTCTTCAATACAGGATATTTATTTCAGACAATGAATCCGATCTTTCCATAAAGTTAACAGGAGGTGGTGGTTATGCAGGGTTTCAGGCATCAGCTTCATACAATACTAACCAGTCTAATAAGACATACTTTCTCACGATTGATGCAATTAAGCCAATGTACACTATTACCACATCACTTGGGCCCGGCGGTATATTTACCAATCCGACCCAGCCTCAGACACAGCAAGATTTGATTATGGTAAAGAGTGTAACTTATGGAACCAGAATCCTTGCTAACCTTACGATAACCATGAACAGTCAGAGTGAAGATATTGACTTTAAAGCAAAATACGGGAAGGATGGTGTAAGTCCGAACGTGAGTGCAATGTTTAATTATCTGAAGACAGCAAAAAATACTACAACTACGGCCAATGGTTACGTGATAGGCGGGCCAATGAATACAACCATTTTCAACACCGACAAATTGCAACAGGAAATTACGGCCTTGCTGGCACAATGCAATTATCAGACAGCCAAACCCATTGCCTATTCATTTTGTGATATGGCGGGTAACATTTTGGGAATCAAATCGGGTACGGATCAGTTTACGGTTACCAGTTGTCTGCCCAAAGATTCAGAACCTTTGTTTACCGGCGCAAAGATTACTGTTACTACCGGAAGCGACAACAAAAGAGATGGGTCAAAAGCAACAGGATTTTTGTTGGTTCAGGATGGTAGTGTATGGGATGCTACCTTTCAAAATATTTCTTCTGTAGGCGCCAGTCAGGACTACACCACTGAATTTAAGGAGAACAGTCAAAATGATTTATTTATTATGCCCTATGGGCAGGGTAGTGCGTATAATTCCATTAATCGTTTTAAGAATGGAGGTTCTGTAGATATTTTCCTTACACCTGCCGATGATATACTTTCTTATTTCGGGGGCTCTGATGAATGGCAAATCAGATCTGCAGTTGTTGAACTTTATTTTACGGATCAGTTCAATGTACAGACACAAAAAACCCTGCAATACACAAACATAAATGGAACATTATTCAAAGGCCGGCAAAGATTAAGACTGACTTTTAATGGGTTACTACAGCCCATTGGAGCTATAATACCAACCCATTGATACCTGTTAAAAGCCACTTTTCACATGTCACTACAGCCCATTGGAACTATAATACCGTAATAATCTGAATATCTAAATAAAGATACTTATGCGAATAGTTATTTTGATATGGTTTATACTTTTACCTTCCTTTCTCTTTTCCCAAAAAAAAGTAATACCGGTTGATACTTCTCAACTGACAGGTATTACTCTGCCGCCACATAGCACCCAGGATAAAAGGATGTTGAGTGTGCTGGCAGCACGGAAGCTTTTGCAATTAGAATCAAAAAAAAGTAATGTGGAAATAGGGGAAGTGGAAGTATTCACTTTGCCGGATACGAATACATCAGGATATTCATCAGATGAATTGGTAGAAGGAATAGAGGAGAACGGATGGCAGATCAAACCTTCGGATATTGACAATCGTTATGCATGGCTTCAAAAAGAAAACAATCTTGTACTTGCTTTTTTTGAAACAGGAAAAAAAAGTACGAGTTTATATTTTGGGCAGGCAAAAAATCCGACTGCATTTAGTGATCCGAGTACTACGGTTGGTATGATGTCAACACAGAATAATGAAACCATACCGGAAACAATTATCAGATCACCCGAAGAATCAAATACCAGTCCCATGATCCCGGCTCAGACGGGATTTACTTTCCATACCACCAATTGGGATGACGGTTGGGTATCCACTATCCAGAGTGACAGGGTAGTAGTAACCAAAGGCGCTGTCAAGGTTTATGTTTATTTTCCGATAGCACACAACGACGAAACGAGAAGGCAGGGACGCGATTATTACTGGGATAATTACATAGCCAAAGAGTTCAGGATACTGACCAAGCAATATCAGGATAAAGGGGAGGTCATGGGTATGTTCCAACCTCCTTACATAGAAGGGCAGGCCATTGACCCTGCCACGGGCAGGAATTGTTTTCTTGGGTTTCATGTTTCATCGGGTTCGGGTATTATGTATCCGACACTTGTGGTAGCGCCTGATGCAGCCACCTTGTGGGCAACTTTTCCGAAAGCGAATGATTTGAATAGTTCTGATATCAGTGTCATGCGCAATTATAACAAGTTTGCCATTGCACAAAGCGATCTGACAGGCACCTGGGATGGGGGTGATTTTGGCGCTATGAATTACTATAATGCTTATTCGGGCAATTATTTGGGGATGAGTGCAGTGGCTATGTCTGATGAATTTACCTTCAATGCAGACGGCACCTACAGCAGCAAACATTCAGGTGGTTCGGGGATGGTGGGCAGTATGCAAACTTACAGTCAGAATTATAAAGGGAAGGCTACTGTATCCAATTGGGAGATTATTTTACCGGGCAGGTATGGAGGCAAAACCAGTACGTATTACGCATACTTTGAAATAGTGAATGGTGGAAGGGTACTGCACCTGCAGGACAAACAGTACAGCGGAACGAAGTATGCGCTGATAAGAAAGCAATAAAACTTAGTGTCCCGATAGCTATCGGGATAGTGCCCCCGTGCCTTAGTGGCGAAAAAAAAGCATTGAACCACCAAGACACAAAGACACGAAGCAACACCAAGAGAAAATAAAACTTAGTGCCCCTTAGTGCCTCCGTGCCTTGGTGGCGAATAAAAAAACAAACAACCATGCATAAATTCATTTTACTCCCCCTCTTTTTCTTCTTCAGTTTTTCCCTGCATGCACAGAAAAAACAGGCTACGAAAGAAAAACCTCCCACCCAAAAGGAGATCAATGAAATGATGAAAGAGGCAAAAGAAATGATGAACGACCCTGAAGTGCAAAAGGCCATGAAGGAAGCCGGCTTCAACCTGCCCGATATGGATGCCATACAGAAGGCAGGAAACTTTGCAGTTCAAAATGTAGGTAAAAGCCAATTTGAAAAACCGGCAAAAATCACCGCCGAAGCAAAAGCAGCTGCTTTAAAACTCAGGCTGAATGATGCTAACCTTCAGGATTATCTTGATAAAGTTCATGCACGGGTACAACAGTTACTATCTAAAGGCAGAAAAGATTCTTTGAACAAGCTTATCAGTCAGCTCAATAGCGTAGAAGAATTATCTGAATTGGGTGTCATGCTATTTTACCTGGACGCACCATCAGATGCTGTATGGTGCCTCACCAAAGCTGCAGCAAAGGATAGGACTGATCACAGCACGCTGAATAATCTGTCGGCAATCCTCAATATGATAGGTGCAGAAAATATTTCTTTACCCGTTCTCCGCTATCTGGAAACAATGCACCGCGATAACTCTACTGTTCTCAATAATCTGGGTCAAGCATTATTTGGTCTTGGAGAGATAGAAGAAAGCAAAAAGAAATTTGAAGAGTGCCTTCGCATATACGCCCTGCATCCTCAGGCCAATATGACCATGTGTTTGATTAAAGAAAGTGAAGGGAAAGATCCGGGAAAGAATATTCAACAGAGTCTGGAAGGCGCTTTTACACAGGAAGCATTGACGATGGCCCAGCAACGAGACATAAAGTTAGACCCCAAAAAATTTAAGTTCCGGACGCGGCCCGATAAATACGAATATTTTAACCCTTTGAAATACCTGCCGCCGGCACAATGTGAAAATGTATGGGAGGCAAAAGAAAAAGAGGAACAATGGAAGGGGTGGGCCAAACAGATTGGTAAAATAAGTGATATAATGGAGGAAAAAAGAGAGTATTATATTAGTAAAGCAGAGGAAGAGGGGATTAAGGATATAATGCATAATTTTTTTAAACCTCCTTTTGCACTTAAGGCTCAGTTCATGGTAAATATGTACAGAAAGGCATACGCGAATGCAATGCAAGATGCAGTAAATTATCATGAGAATCAATACAAGGAAGCAATGACAAAAATTGATAATGATGCAGCAGAAAAGTTAAGTAGAATAGAAAAAACCTATGCTGACCGATTTGGAGAAGGGGGGGATAACCCTTTTGAGGAATATTGTGCTGCAATAAATAGTGTTTATAACGAGGTTTTAAAGAAAACGGCTGAACTTAATAGTCACTTTAATTCTTATTATAGTAACAATATCAGGATGTATGCAACTGAATTGATGTACTGGATTCAAATGTATCCAGGTAACCAAAATGTGAATAAAGCAGAATTTTATCGCTATGCTCAATGGGCGATCGATCCTTTTATAATAGGGGCAAGGATAATACCACCCTGCCAAAAGAGTTTAGGTGATGAAGCAGCCTGGGAAGAATTGGAAGTGCCTGAACCCTATTGCCCTGTCAACTTTAAGCTCAGTCTGGTGGTTGCTTCCATAGCCGGCAACTGTGATAAATTAGGCATTGAATTTGGGCTGCCAGAGAATCTTTATATAGGCTATGAGAAAAACTTTAAAGATAAAAACTCAACACTTTCCTTTGGCGGTGGAGTTCAATATGAAAAGTATATCCCGGAAAACATAAAGTCGTATATCCCCAGCATAGGAGGAAAAGTAGGTGGATTTGTAGAGTTTGGACAAGACGGGATATCAGATGTCGGAATTACAGCGGAGGGTGGTCTTGATGTGCCATTTGTTACAGACCGGGATATTAAGCTTACCGGCAAGCTGGGAGTTTCATCAGGTGTATCAACTGATTTGGTGGGTCCCAAAGGACTAATGGAGATGATAGGGGTAAGTAAAGAAAGTACTGTTGTAACGCCAGGGTTGAAGAGTTATGTATATCATGGTATAAGCAAAAAATAAATGTGGATGGCAGTTGTATGGTACGTCTCGTGCCTTGATGACAAATAAAAAAGTATTGAGCCACCAAGACACGAAGACACAAAGCAACACAAAGAGAAATAATCTTAGTGTCCCGATAGCTATCGGGATAGTGCCCTGGTGCCTTAGTGGTAAAAAATAAAGCAATAAGCCACGAAGCCACGAAGACACGATCCCGATAGCTATCGGGACACAAAGAGAAAGGCTTGGTGAACCTTAGTGTCTTGGTGCCTTGGTGGCAAAAAACATAGAACCACCAAGACGCAAAGACACGATCCCGATAGCTATCGGGATAGCGCCCTGGTGCCTTAGTGGCAAAAAATAAAGCATTGAACCACCAAGACACGAAGCAACATCAAGAAAAAAAACTTAGTGGACCTTGGTGCCTTGGTGTCTTAGTGGCTATCATCTTTCACTCTTGCCACAAAGGCGCAAAGACACAAAGCGACACAAAGAGAAAAAAAGTTAGTGTCCCGATAGCTATCGGGATAGTGCCCTGGTGCCTTGGTGGCGAACAAAAAAAACAAAAACTCATGCATAAAAAACTCCTCTTTATTGTGTTTATCTTGTGCAGTATTTACTGCCTGGCACAACCTTGCGACCCGAGAGAACTGGCAGTACGTCCTGGAAAATGGAATAATCCCGGTACCGGCTACACTTCAGAAATACCCGCTGCTACCGTGCAAAAAGAAAAGGCCTTATTAACCCAACTACAAAGCCGGTTTAAAAAACTTTACAATCCTGTCGGTCTGGCGGTTTCTCAAGGATACGCTATAGGGCTTCCCAAAGGCGCAACCTACGGATCAGTAAATGCAAAAAATTGGCCTGCATTGCCTTATCACTATGGAGCTCACTTCCTGAAGTATTGGTGCGACCCTAATGGGAAAGAACTGGTAAAAGGTGAAGGAGAAACATCTACTCTATTGAATATTTTTGTTAATGATATGGGCCCTATTATGTCTATTGAACCTTACGAGTTGTACGACAAGGAGGACATTAACAAACCCAGTTGGGCTGCACTGAATGCACAGCCTGAAAAATTGGCCGATGGATATTACAGATTTGACCTCTTGCCGTACGGCCGCAGTAGTTTTTATCCAAACGAAAGTTACGAGGCATGGCTGATCACTTACGATGACAAGCTTCCTTATATGCCTGTATCCAGAAAAGAATATCTGCTGTGGCTGCAAAAGAAGTTGAAGGAGAAAGTAAAACAGAATGAAGTGGAAAAGGAATACAATAGCCCTTATCTTAATAATATAGCCCGCTACCTTTCAGAAAATAATGAGGAAACATTAAGCCAGCCAGCTTATGTTGACTTCCACGAAAAGAACGCAATATTTACTGGTTTTCTGAAAGAAAATGAAGGGATTTTGCTAGTCAAGCTCAACTTAGATTATTACAACCGCAAACTATCTCAGTCTGCCCCACAGTTCTTCGTAGTAGAAACAAGATGCCGGCGATTAGAAATGGAGGTGCTCCGAAACGCCATCACCGATGCCCGCAAAGCAATGGATATTGATATGCTGAAAGCGATGTTGGGAAAAGAAGTGGGAGCAGTTCCCCCGGCAAAATGATTGCCGCATAACGAGGCAACACCAAGAGAAAATAAAAACTTAGTGAACCTAGACGCCTTGGTGTCCTGGTGGCTAAAGCTTTCTTCACTCTCGCCACAAAGGCACCAAGCAACACAAAGAAAAAATAAAACTTAGTGCCCCTTAGTGTCTTAGTGTCCTGGTGGCTAAAGCTTTCTTCACTCTCGCCACAAAGGCACAAAGACACGATCCTGATATCTATCAGGACACCAACCAGGAAATTTAATTACTTAACCACTAAACAAGTACTGCGCAAAAAAACTACTATTTAAATTTATTTGACATTACCCTTGTGTGTAATATTTTAATGACTTAAACGTTTTATAATTTATTAAAAATTACAATGTGAGAAAGGCAGTCTTTTTATTGGGACTAATTATTTCTCTGCAATAGCATCATCCGTATTTTTAAAATTAATAATTCGAATAAGTTGATTCAATCAGCAGAAGGGAAATTTTCAGGTGTAGCTTATACAACCAATTCAGGTTCTATTGTCATTACAAACGTAATATTTAAATAGATTTTTTAACCCTAAAACAAATAAGATGAGACCTTCAATTTTATTTATTATTTGCCTTCTGACGGCAATGTCATTTAGCAACTGCTCTAAAACCGGACCAATCGGTCCCGAAGGCCCCCAGGGCGTTCAGGGTCCACAAGGCCCAACCGGAGCGACCGGGCCTCAGGGGCCTGCCGGTAAAGACGGAAATGCAGATGTCGAAGTTTATAACCTGACGAATGCTGTAGTCAAGCCTTATCCAGTGGGTTATCGGAAGAGTATTTCTACTCCTTTAGCGGCTAAATTTGATGATGTAATCTGCCTCTCCTATTTTAAAGTTGCAAATAATGTGGCCTGGTTACCAATGCCGGGAACAGATCCGGAGAGCACTGTCTTTCTGAGAAGTTACTTTTTTGTTGGATCAGGAAATACAACTTCGATTCAGTTTACGATTTACTCCTCTAAAACCAACGACCTTAGCCAGCATTATCCAACAGACATAACTCTTCCCAAAGTGAGGGTAGTGTTTATTCCGGCAACTAAAATACAGAACGGCCGCAGTTCCAAACCGTCATTTGATGAGCGCGATTATAATTCGGTTGCTGATTATTTCGGATTGGAAAAAGATTAATTTGTTCAGGAAATACAGGTGTGAAGATTTCACATAGTTTATCTGCATTGCAGATATAGAATTGAAGATAAATTAAGACCGGGCGCTATAAAACTCCCGATACAATACCGGCGCCTGAAGTCATATATTTACCCCACAAGGGATATTCGCGAAGGTTGTTGATGAAGATTTACTATCTGCCAATCATCTTTGAGACTATCCCTTTTTTGTTTTAAAATTCGTTTAAGATGATACCTGCTATGGGTAAAATAGCAAATACCGTAAATCAGTAAAGCGTTAACTTAAGGTGATTTTGGATTTTGTGGGGTTGGTTGTTTACCTTGAGTGTATAATAGATATAAAGCAAAACAGGCGCAATCCGTTGTGGGTTGTCCGCAGCTGCCGCGGTTTAACCGGATAGAATGAGTGGTTGATTTAATTCAATTACCGGAAGTATGAAATAAGTTTACGGGACCGGTTGGTGAAATCAACCGGTTTTTGTTTGATTTTTGAATCTCCAAAAAGAATGTCATGGACAATAATTATGTTATTCCTGCGCAAACCAGAATAGGCCATGTGCACCTCAAAGTGGCAGATCTTAACCGATCGCTGGAGTTTTACAGAGATCTATTGGGTTTTGAAGTAACTACGATGTATGGGAAACAGGCAGCATTTATTTCTGCAGGCGGATATCACCATCATATCGGGTTGAATACCTGGTATAGTGAGGGTATGCCTCCTGCTGCTAAAAGGGGAGTGGGTTTATTTCATACAGCCATTCTCTACCCTACCCGAAAAGATCTTGCTGTAATTTTTGACCGTCTGCGCAAAGCGCATTATCCTATTTCGGGAGCCAGTGATCATGGTGTCTCGGAAGCCATATACCTTGACGACCCGGATGGCAATGGTGTGGAATTGTATTGCGACAGGCCCCGTGAACAATGGGAATATTTGGAAGACGGTTCAGTTAATATGTACACCATCCCATTGGATATAGAAGGTTTATTAAGAGAGTTAATTTAACAGCAATCAATAAGACTAATTAAAAATATCACCCTTTTGTGAAGGCGGTAACATGTACGGCACACCCACATGGATTTGGGAAGTGGTAGTGGATGGCGGTTTGTATGTGAGAGTGTACAACGGAGCACACTCGCAATGGTATAATGCGGCTGTCCTTCAAAAGGCAGGGCGCATCATAGCAGCAGGCATGACGAAAGAAGTGCGATTTGAAGCTGTACAGGGAAATATCAATGACGCAATAGGTGAGGCGTATAAGAAGAAGTATAACGGCAGTCCGTATTTATCGTCGATGATTAGCAATTGTGCACGTGCGGCAACAGTAGAGATATTATGCAGCGATTAATCGATTACATTAAATTGCCGTATAATGGCAACCATTCAAAGAATTGAATGAAAAACCCGAAGCATTGAAGTCTTCTGCAATGATTCGGGTTTTATTTGTGTTCAGGTTTTATCAGTATTCAATAGTAAACTCAACTGCAGTAATTCCCAATCCTATCCAGCAGGCGATCAATGCCTCTTGCCGGGTTCTTTCTTCTGCTGCCTGAGCGGCATTCAGATCTATCTTAGCAAACATACCACTTCTGGAACAGTCGGTACCATTAGCTGTCCCGATGTTTCCTCCGGGATACCTCCATATCGTATCTGAAGGACTCGGGGTCTTTGTAACAGGTGATAATTTCTCCCCATTCTTAATTACACGCATAGTATAAGATTTAGCGCCCGGCCTTGGAGTGATGGAGGCATCCCATGTTGGGTTGCTGGCTTTGTAGAGTTGATTACCATTCATATCTACCCTGCTGGGAGCCACGTTTACATGGGTGGCCACATTTACTACCACTACTTCTTTGTTTGTAAGTGTGCCAACTGATTTTGCCTCTCCAATTTTGGATTTGGTTTGCCCCTGTTTAAGGTACACAGTTACTTTTATGGTATCCTTATGTTCGCCAGACCCCGGGTAAGTAGCAGTAGCAAGGTAGGAGACATTATCCAGGGAACTTGAGAAGGATGTGCCCTCGTGTCCGCGATCGTCTTTCAGGTGGCCATACTTTCCGGAGGTCTCCCATTGATATTCTATCACCGGATTACCAGCACCCAAATCGGTCTTGATATGGGCGGTTAATTTTTGTTCTCCGCCAGTGCCTAGAGAAAATTCAACCGGACTAATATTTATCTGGACTTCTCTCGCCAGCAAATCCCATTCCTCAATAGTGTTGGATTGCAGGATAGCCTTTGTGATCCTGGCGTAGTCCACAGCTTTTAGACCCATGTCAACTACATTAAGTATGGCCATGAGATTCTCTAACCGGTCTTCAATAAAGCTGGGATCTTTATAGAAATCAGAGACGTTGGCTTCTACATAATCAGCTACACTTTCATACAATGCTTCTATCCACTCATCTGCAACATTACCTAAACGACTATTGACCATGGCATAAAATACTTCCGGAATTACCTTGCCAAAATCCCCTGCCTCAATAGCATCACTGGCCGCCGGGATGGCTGCGATCAGATTACCTGTCTTATCCAGAAATTTTTCTATGTTATCCAGCTTATCTCCTACATCTAATTTGTCATTCATCTTTTTGGCCAGATCTTTATGGCCAACAACATCTGTGACAGCCGGTAACAGGTAATCTAGCAATGCAGTTTGTAAGGATAAGTTCCACCATCTGCCTCTTTCGTCAGAGGTCATAGGGATACTAACCGGCTTACCCGGACCAATAACGCGAACTTTGAATTTTGCAGACTTTTCATTGTCTTCAAGAGGAATTTCAATTTGAGGAGAGGTCACAGTGAAAAAATCTATTCCTTTACCGGATGCCCAATCCTGCAATACTCCTTTAAAATCTCTGATCCCACCCGGTTGAGGTAACCTGGTACTTGACAGTGCTGTTAGACTTCCACTGATAGTATTGTTGACGGTAACAGTTTTATCCTGCATGTCCGTGTAGCTCATCTTATAAACAAAAGCCTGTGCCCTTCGCCGAATGGAATTCTTTATAATAAAATTGTTCAAACCACTATCAGCAAGTTGTAATCCACTCCGGATGTCGTTAGCATCCACGGTAATGTCTGCAGGTTTGCGCTTTATCACTCCTGAGTTGATAAAAGCAGTAACCCTTGTCTTAAGGGGTTCAATGAAAAGTCCCTTCTTAAGCATTAAGGGGTCACTTTTGAAAATGCCTTCCAATTCTGCTTTCCATTCCGCTACTCCGGGAACAGAGCCGATGCCATTAATGAATTTTGCCATTACTTCATTGGGCTGGTAGGTAGCTCCCGTACCTATATACAGAAGTACTTCTGCTGTAGTAGCGACACTAATCGTTTTGCTGGAATCGGTAACAAATCCTGCAAGGATTGCATTTTCGTCTTTGTCAAATACCCATGCGATGTTGGGTTTTCCGGCAGTGTAGGGTACCTTGAAACCGCCACTATCAATACGCTTGGCATAAAAGGACTGGGAAAAAATGTTGCAGGTTGCCGGGTCAATGTTGACTTCGGGCGGGAGTGAAATTTTCATCTCCCGGGTAGTAATGCCATCTGGCAGGGGAGGCTTCGGCCCTCGTGTGGGCGTAGAGTCAATTTCTTTTTTACATGCTGCGAGCAGGCTCACTAAAAGAAAAATTGACACTGCGAGTTTGAAAATTTTCATGAGTTTTTGTTTTAAATACATATATAAATCGTACAGATTTTAAGAATGTCATCAAAGAAGAAAACAAGACATTCTTGTCTGAAAAGAAGGAGGGAACGATTGTGACTTCAAAGGTTCCTGTCCGGGCAGCCTATTGTGAAAATTGAAATACGGCCATTAATGTTAGTTGCTACTGATTGCAACCGGATTTTTGAGATATTAATTTTTCAGGGGCAGGTCTTCCTGCTGCTTTATTTGGCTATTACCAGGTTGAATTTTGTTGAAGGATTTTGTATACCGCAGCCAATGATAAACAATACCCTGTGGCAAGAACTTTGAATTGGTAGGAATATGTAGTTTATCGTATATGCATCATTGTTAGCCAAAGAATCAAAGTCTTAGTTTAAATTTTGCATTACGCCATTGTTCGTCAACCAGCCATGAAACCAATTAACGTACAAAGTGTTGATCAATGTGATCAAAAATAAATCCGTCTATAAACGCCTAAGAAAGTAATGAGACATTTTATAGTAAATTGTTGTGAGCAATGTTCCCGGATCAGTTCATTATTTCTTAATAAATTGAGAGGATAGTTGTTCATTTCCTGATACAACAGTAATGTGGTACAGGCCCGATATCAGGCTTGAAACATCCAATGTTATTGATTGGGCACCGTTGCCAGGATTTTTCTGTATTTGTTGTACTAATTTTCCTTCATTATTTCTAATGCTGATGCGAATATTTTTTCCTTCCATTTCTTTCGTAATAGCGACCTGTAATTTTGTGCTGGCAGGAACAGGATAAACGATGACTGCCTGATTTCTTTTCCCGGTAAAATTTGTTACCTTAATAAAAGAATAATTGAACTGGCCATTGGCATCAACTTGTTTTATACGATAGAAATTATTGCCATTGAGTGGTGCATTATCTGTAAAAGTATAAGTGATTATTGTGCTGCTAGTTCCTGCTGCAGGTATTGAACCAATTTTAATAAACCTTTCCGGAGCATCACTTCTTTCTACTTCAAAATAGGCTGAGTTCTGTTCTGATGCAGTTTGCCATACCAGGTTTATGCTTTTTTCAATTGCCCTTGCATCAAACCGAAGCCAGGTAACTGGTGTGGCTCCGCTACAACTGATCTGTGTAAATGAATTGGTATTAAAAGTAATCCCTAATCCGAGCTGCCCCTGGTCATTCCATCCGGTAGCCCAAAGGGTTCCATCTGATTTTCGTGCAAAGGTGTGGTAACTTCCTGCGGCTACTTCTGCCCAGTCTGTTGCCGTTCCGATCTGTGTTGGAACATATTTATCTGTATTGCTACCATCACCCAATTGGCCGTAAGAGTTGTTTCCCCATGCCCATAATGTACCATCAGTCTTGATTCCAAAACTTGCTGCACCACCTGCCGAAACAAGTGCCCAATTATTGTCAGTGCCAATTTGTTTGGGAAGCCCGGTGTGAGTTCCGCCGCTTGTTCCGTCTCCCAACTGTCCAGTCAAATTATTTCCCCAAACCCAAAGGGTGCCATTATTTTTGATAGCGAGGTTGTGTTCAGCTCCATGTACTACCATTTTCCAATCCATGTCAGCACCTATTTGGACAGGAATACCTGAAGGTGCGCCCTGGTAATACCCATTACCCCATTGCCAGATCGAACCATCCGATTTCATAGCAACGGCACTGAATACACCGCCTGATACAGATTTCCAGTTGGTGCTACTGTTCACTTGGGTTGGAGAGTTAAGATTCGCTCCTCCTCCTACACCGAGTTGGTTATAGCCTCCGTACCCCCATGCCCACAACGTCCCATCGTTTTTTATACCATGAGAAAAGCCGGCACCGGCGGAAATTGTATCCCAATCGGTGGAACTTCCAATTTGAATAGGTACCTGGCTATTGGTGTTGGTTCCATTCCCCAACTCGCCATTCCCATTGTGACCCCAAGCCCAAAGCTCACCATTGGTTCTAATCCCTAAAGTATGGCTTCCGTTGGGGGTTAATACTTTCCAATCTGTATGTGACCCTACTGCCATTGGCAAATTTCTGTTGGTAGTTGAATTATCACCAACCTGTCCATTTACATTTTCTCCCCAACCGAAGAGAGAACCATCATTTTTTATGGCCATGGAATGTTTGCCGGCATTACCTGTATAAATTTTTTGCCAGCATTGTGCATGTATCGAAA
This sequence comes from Chitinophagaceae bacterium, assembly GCA_019455085.1. Classification (GTDB taxonomy): domain Bacteria; phylum Bacteroidota; class Bacteroidia; order Chitinophagales; family Chitinophagaceae; genus Ginsengibacter. The sequence goes on along the minus strand of JACFNA010000048.1, from coordinate 269 downwards.
TAGAAAACAGCAGAAATATTGTAGAGAATAAAATACCCCTCATTTAGTTTTGGTTTTTAAACTTCTAATATAGATATTTTTCTTATTGTATAAATAAAACTAAACTAGAATTATTTTACTACCCATCCCTTCCATAGAGCGATATGTCAGTAACAGTTAGTGCTTCATTATATTCACTATTTTGGGCAGCAGTTATTCACGATTCACTTTGATGTATCATTTTTCTTATCAGGGAAATCTGGCCCAAATGATAATAACTGTGCTCAATG
>JACFNA010000047.1 GCA_019455085.1 Chitinophagaceae bacterium | reverse complement strand
CCAAAGAAAAGACGAGGCACTCGAAAAATTAATTGAGGAGACCAAAGAGCAACTTCTGCCTGCCTACCGAAAATTGATTGAGGGCTGGGAAGCATTAAGAGATAGCTATAAGAAGGAGTTCTATGAGTATGATGTGCGTGGCAAAGTAGTCAGGCAGCCATTGTATTATGAATCGCTCGCACACTCAAAGATCCCGAAGATTGCCGTGCCACGATACCGCGACTGGGGAGAGATTCTTTACTGGCAACTTCAGGAAAATTTCCCGGGTTTATTTCCATTCACTTCAGGGGTGTTTCCGCTGAAGCGGTCGGGCGAAGACCCTACTCGTATGTTCGCCGGTGAAGGTGGGCCTGAGCGTACCAACCGCCGCTTTCACTATGTAAGTGTGGGCCAGCCGGCAAAAAGGCTGAGCACTGCATTTGATAGTGTCACCCTGTATGGTGAAGACCCTGCCAGGCGCCCGGATATTTATGGGAAGATTGGCAATTCAGGAGTGAGCATTGCGACAATCAACGATGCAAAGAAACTATATAGCGGGTTCGATCTTTGTGATCCGAAAACTTCGGTGAGCATGACGATTAATGGCCCTGCACCCATGTTGCTTGCTTTCTTCATGAATGCTGCTATTGATCAGCAATGTGAGAAATATATCATTGAAAATAACCTTCAGGAAGAAGTCAACAAAAAGATAGAGGCGAAGTACGACCTGGACAAACTACCCAAGTATATGGGGGTGAATGACAAACCTGTGTATCCGGAGAGAGGGAGTATGACAGGGCATCTCCCGAAGGGTAATGACGGACTGGGATTGCGTTTGCTTGGAATATCGGGAGAGGATGTGTTGCCAAAAGATGTGTATGAAGCTATAAAGGCCAGAGCCCTTGCTACGGCACGTGGTACCGTCCAGGCCGATATCCTGAAAGAAGACCAGGCACAGAATACCTGTATCTTCTCTACCGAATTTGCCCTTAAGATGATGGGCGATGTGCAGGAGTACTTTATTCAGCATAATGTACAGAACTTCTATTCGGTATCTATCAGTGGATATCATATCGCAGAGGCAGGGGCTAATCCGATTACACAACTTGCATTCACCCTTAGCAATGGATTTACGTATGTTGAATATTATCTGAGCCGTGGAATGAAGATTGATGATTTTGCGCATAACCTTTCATTCTTCTTCAGTAATGGTATGGATCCTGAGTACAGTGTGATAGGCCGCGTAGCAAGGCGTGTGTGGGCTAAAGCGATGAAGTATAAATACAATGCCAATGAGCGCTCCCAGAGGCTGAAGTATCACATACAGACCAGCGGGCGCAGCCTGCATGCGCAGGAGATCGACTTCAATGATATACGCACTACGCTTCAGGCACTGTATGCCATCTACGATAATTGCAACAGCCTCCACACCAATGCGTATGACGAGGCGATTACCACCCCGACCGAAGAAAGTGTAAGGCGGGCTATGGCCATCCAGCTGATAATTAACCGCGAACTGGGAACTGCCAAGAACGAAAACCCTTTGCAGGGTAGTTTCCTGATCGAGGAACTGACCGACCTGGTGGAGGAAGCGGTGATGGCAGAGTTTAACCGGATTTCAGACAGAGGCGGCGTGCTGGGCGCCATGGAGCGCATGTATCAGCGCAATACCATCCAGGAAGAAAGCCTTTATTATGAGCGGCTAAAGAACAATGGGGAATACCCTATTGTGGGGGTGAATACCTTTTTGAACAAAGAGGGGTCACCTACTATCATACCGTCGGAAGTAATCCGTAGTACACCTGAAGAAAAAGAAGCACAAATCAAAAATGTAGAGGCCTTTAAACAATTTCATAAAGACAAGAGTGAAGAAATGCTTTCGCGGCTGAAGGATGTAGCCGTGCATAATGGCAATATTTTCGCTGAATTGATGGAAACGGTGAAGTATTGCTCTCTGGGACAAATCACTCATGCACTCTACGAAGTGGGCGGTCAGTACAGAAGAAATATGTAATCAGTAATATTGCATTTCAAAACTATTAGATACTATGAGAAGTGTATTACTGATTGTGACTGCCGTGGTTTTTATATCATGCAGTTCCAACCGCTATGCCGCAACTAATAAGGATTATAAACGTCAGGCAAAGCAGCTTGCAAAGGAAATAAAGAAATACCCGCTTGAAGGGTCGCGGAAAGATTGGGTAGGGACAACCAACTTTGGTTTGCGCAAACCTAATATTGTGGTTATTCATCATACTGCCCAGAACAGCTGTGATCAGACATTGAAGACCTTCACGCTCCCGCGTACTCAGGTGAGTGCACACTATGTGATATGCAAAGACGGTAAAGTACATCACATGCTGAACGATTATCTGCGTGCATGGCATGCAGGTATAGGCTCATGGGGCAACCTGAAAGATGTGAACTCGAGCAGTATCGGAATTGAAATGGATAACAACGGATTTGAGCCCTTTACGGATCAGCAAATTAATAGTCTGCTGGTATTGTTAGATACATTGAAGACACGATATGGGGTGCCTCAGGCTAACTTTATAGGCCATGCAGACCTTGCACCTGTCAGGAAGAATGACCCTAATGTAACTTTTCCCTGGGAGCTGCTTGCTGAGAAAGGATTTGGATTGTGGTATGGAGATACTACCGCCATCACAGTACCGCCCGATTTTAATCCTATCCAGGCGTTGCGCATTATCGGCTACTCTGTAAAGGATACAACAGCGGCTATAAGAGCCTTCGGCCGGCATTTTCTGAAACAGGATAATTATACCGAATTCACTGAAGGAGATAAGAAGATTCTCTATGATCTGATGATGAAATCGGAGTAGCAGCATAAAAGCGCTGGTTGAGAAAGTTATACCCCTGCCTACAGCAGTTTAGTTGTATTTTTGACGGTCAATAAATTTTTGAATACCAAAAATCAGAAATGCAGTTAACTGAGGTTACCGATAAGAAGTTGGAGAGAGATTTCCTTTTGATGCCATTGTCGATTTACAAAGACGACCCTAATTATATCCGTCCGCTTGATCAGGATGTGCTGGGGGTATTTAATCCGGAGAAGAATAAAGCATTTCGGCACGGAGAAGTGAAGCGGTGGTTATTAACGGATAATGATGGGGTTTATATAGGAAGGATTGCAGCCTTCGTGAATAAGAAATACAAGAACAAGGGAGACGAACAGAAGACCGGCGGAATCGGTTTTTTTGAATGTATCAATAATCAGGAAGCAGCAGATATGCTTTTTGATGTAAGCAAAAGCTGGCTGATGCAGCAGGGGATGGGCGCTATGGATGGCCCTATCAATTTTGGTGAACGCGATAAGTTCTGGGGATTGGTGACCGATGGTTTTATGGAACCGATTTATCAGATGAACTATAACCCTCCGTACTATCAGTCACTTTTTGAGAATTACGGGTTCAAACTTTTTTATAAGCAGATGTGCTTTGCAATGAAGGTGCATCAGCCTTTGGATGAAAAGTTTTATAGCCAACACAAGAAGGTGGCAGCCTTGCCCGGGTTTAGCGCAAGAATGATCAATAAAAAACATCTTAGGAAATATTCAGATGACTTTACCCGGGTGTATAATGAGGCGTGGGCATCTCACGAAGGGAATAAGCAGTTGAAGGAAGAAGTGGCGTACAAGATGTTCAAAGCGATGAAGCCGGTGATTGATGAACGGATTATATGGTATGTATATCATAATGAGAGGCCTGTGGCAGTGTGGCTGAATTTGCCTGACCTCAACCAGATATTTAAGAAGTTTAACGGCAGGTTTGGTTTGATAGAAAAAATCCGCTTTCTGATTTTGAAGTCCAGAGGAAAGAATACCAAATTTACCGGGCTTGTATTTGGGGTGATTCCCGAGTTTCAGGGAAAAGGTGTCGATTCATATATGATTGTAGAGGGGGCCAACCTTATAAAGGGGCAAACTGAGTATTCAGATTATGAAATGCAGTGGCAGGGCGATTTCAACCCGAAGATGCTCAACATCTCCAAAAACCTGGGCGCTCACTTGAGCCGGACACTCATAACCTATCGGTATTTATTTGATCGTACGAAGGAGTATAAGCGCCATCCGATATTTCATTAGTGGTATGAATTGTAGCCTGGCCGGATCTTATTAAGTATTAAAATATCAACAATATGAAAATAAGAATTCTTAGCCGTCCGGTATGTTTACCGCTTTGGGGGCTGTATCTGGTATTACTTCTATTCACAACGAAAGCGTGGTCGCAGGGGAAGCCATTACTTACTGCGGATAAATATGCACAGTGGGAGACGCTGGGTTTTCAGACTATATTATCACCTGACGGGAAATGGCTGGTTTATACTGTGAACAAAGACAGTTCAGAGATGCGGATTAGTAACCTGCAGAAAAAATCTACACAGGGTGTGCTCTTTGGTTCCGGAGCCAAATTTTCTGAAAACAGCCGCTGGCTGGCATATTATGTCGGGTTCTCTGATAAGGAAAAAGAGAAGCTGAAGAAAGAAAATAAACCTGTTCAGAATACGCTGCAGATACAAAACACTGTATCAGGTGATACATTAAGTATGCACGCTGCTTCCGCCTTTTCTTATAGTCCGGATAATAATTTTATAGCAGTTTTGGGATATCCTGAAAAGGATAGCAAGGTGTCGTTATTGCGAATTCTCAATTTGAAAGACAAGTCGGTTGTGAGTTTCGGAGGAGTGTCTGAATATGGTTGGGCAGGAAAAGGCGCTATGCTGGCGTTCATTACGGGGTCTGAACAGAGTGAGGCTTTTAATCTTCAGTTGTATGATGCTGCAACCGGGAAGATACAGGTGTTAAAGACTGAAACTGCAAAGATAGCCGGCATACAGTGGAGAGAGAAGAGTGCAGACCTCCTGGTTACAACCGCAGTGAAAGACTCCGCCTTTAAAGACGAGACAAATAAAATTTTGGTCTGGAAGGGATTGGATGGAAAAGATAGCAGGCATTTTGAGTTGGATCCTTATCAGATTGATATCCTTGGTAAGAATGCGAGTGTGAGTTCGGGCTCAGGTCTAAGATGGAATCGTGATGGCTCAATGATATTCTTTGGAATGCAACCACGAAAATCAGCGAAGGAAAAACCTGAGTACGAGGTACAGTTACCTAAAGATGTGGATTATTCGGATGTACAGGTTTGGTATTCAGAAGATTTCAGGATCATGCCCGAACAGCGGTCTTCTGCAAACAGGGATAGAAACAAGAGTTATCCGGCTTTGTGGAGATTGCAATCTGGCCAGGTAACTAAAGTGGGTACAGACCTGAATGAGGAAGTGACCTTTGTAGGTAACGGCGATATTGCTGTAGTGACGGATTGCAAAGCGTACAAAGAACTTAATATGTTTGACGAACCGGGGACGATGCTTTGGAGAGACTGGTATCTGGTAAATACCAAAACAGGGGAAAGGAAGCTTATTGTGAAGGGGGTTAAATATTTTATGAATGCCAGCCCGTCGGGCAGATATCTCTTATGGTTTAAAGACAAAGATTACTGGTCTTATGACACAAAGACTGGTGTGGCAGCGAATATCACTGGTAATCTGAAAGCAAACTTTTATGACAGACTTGATGATCATCCGGGAGCGCCAAAACCTAATAGTATTGCAGAGTGGCTGACTACCGAAGAAGCAGTGCTCCTGGTTAGTCAGTATGATGTGTGGAAGGTGAGTCCGGATGGAAAGAATGCAGTACCGCTGACTGATGGTGTGAAAGACAGCATTGCATACCGGATTGCACGCGTCGGTGGCGGAGCATCCTCAGGATTTTTCAGGATGAATGTTGGAGATGATAAAGGTATTGATCCCGGACAGCCAATTTATTTTTCAATGAATGGAGAATGGACTAAAAACTCCGGCTATGCGATGTTATCACCCAGGGGTGGATTGAGTACATTGATTTATGAGCCATTCAGGATTTCACGTTTGCAGAAGGCAGATAGTGCCGGAGTGTTTTCTTTTGTAAAGGAAGACTTTGATGTGTCTCCAAATTTGTTTATAAGCAACGGCAGTAACCTCACAAAAGCCACGCAGGTATCAAACATCAATGCTTTCCAGAAGGATTTCGCCTGGGGCCATTCTGAACTGATTAATTATCTCAGAGACAAGACAGGGGAGCGGTTGCAGGGAGTGTTGTTATATCCTGCGGGATATGATGCCTCTAAAAAGTATCCAATGATTGTGTATCAGTATGAGCGTATGTCGCAACAGTTGCACAATTATAGTGTCCCGAGTCAGGAAAGTCCGTATAACCTTACTGTATGGACACAGAACGGATATTTTGTATTACTGCCGGATATCACTTACGAAGCAGGCGAGCCGGGACTTTCGGCTTTACGGTGTGTGGTTCCCGCTGTGAAGGCTGTAATTAGTAAGGGCGTGATTAATGAAAAGAAGATTGGATTAATAGGCCATTCTTTTGGCGGCTATCAGGCGTTGTTTATTCCTACGCAAACCGATCTGTTTGCTGCTGTCGTAGAGGGTGCAGGTATTTCGAGCCTTATGGATTTTCCGGGGCAGATACACTGGAATGGCGGCATACCGGAATGGTCGCACTATGAGACAGGTCAGTTCAGAATGGGGGTGCCCCCATGGGAGAATATGGAAATCTATATGCGGAATTCGCCTCTGAATTATATTCAGAACCTGAATACGCCGATGCTGATGTTTACGGGGAGCAATGACGGTACGGTTGACTGGCATCAGGCGATTCATTTTTATAATTATGCAAGGAGAGCGGGTAAGAAGGATGTGGTGATGCTTGTATATCCGGGCCAGAACCACTCGCCTGGTACGAAGTCGTCGAAGATAGATTATCACATACGGATATTGCAATGGTTTGGCCACTGGCTCAAAGATGAACCTGCTAAAAAATGGATGAAGGGCGTCAGCTATCTTGAATACGAAGATCAGTTGAAAGATAAAAAGGTGAAGATTCCTGAGGCTTTTCACGAAGTAGAATCGGGCAGACAGTAAGAAGTACTTTTATCTTTTGAACCGTATAGAGGATAAATAAAATTTTCAATATTTGGAAATGGCGTTGTACATTGTAGCTGAACTGTGTGGACAGGTGTTTCCAAAAGAGCCGTCAGGCATTCAACAGGATAGCAGATGGATTATCAGCGAGCCAAAAAAGTAATTTTAGAGATATTGGAAAATGATTTGCCTGATTACCTGGTGTATCATAGTGTGGCACATACTAAGGATGTGGTAAAGGCCGCCGCACGAATTGCAAAGGCAGAGGGAGTGGAAGGAGATGAGCTGACACTGTTGCTGACTGCTGCATGGTTTCACGATTCCGGATACATATTTGGTGCCAGGGGCCATGAATTAATGTCGTGTGAAATAGCTGCGCGTTACCTGCCAGACTGCGGATATACACCGGGACAGATTGCGAAGGTGCAGGAAATCATTATGGCTACCAGGATGCCGCAAACTCCTAAAGACCACCTGGGAGCTATTCTTGCAGATGCAGATTTAGATTATTTGGGGCGTGATGACTTTTTTACAATAGACAAGTATTTGTATCGTGAATTGAAACTGACGGGGCAGTTGTCAGGAGAATCTGAGTGGAACAAGATGCAGAAGGATTTTTTGGAAGGGCACTCTTATTTTACAGAAACTTCGAAGTTGAGAAGGCACCCGCAGAAATTGAAGAACTTACAGATGATTCAATCTTTATTAAAATAAACTGACGTACAATATGCCTAAAGGAAAACACGGGCCTTTGTTTACGGTTTCAGACATTATTTATCTGGTGTTGAGTGTATGCTCGGCGAGCTTTGCATTAAAGAGTTTTTTAGTGCCCAATCACTTTCTGGATGGAGGCATTACGGGTATTTCACTTTTGCTCTTCGAAGTGTATGGATGGAATCTGGGACTCGTACTGATCTTGCTGAATATTCCGTTTGTGGTGCTTGCCTTTTACAAAGTGAACAGAAACTTTGGAATTCGCAGCTGCCTGACGATTGTGCTAATTGCACTCATGCTTTACTTCGTGCCATTTCCGGAACTCACACATGACAAACTGTTGATTGCTGTGTTTGGTGGTTTTTTTATCGGTATTGGAATTGGGCTTGCAATGAGAGGTGGCGGTACGTTTGACGGGATGGAAGTTATTGCGCAAATGACAATGAAGAAGAGCGGTTTCAGCATCACTGAAATCATTCTTGGACTTAATATTATCATCTTTATTGTAGCATCGGTATTCCTGAATGTGGAAACAGCATTGTATGCGATACTTACCTACATCATTGCCGGGCAGACGACCAGATATGTAATCGAGGGTATTGAAGCCTACACCGGCGTTACAATTGTTTCAGCCAATAGTGAAAAAATTAAGAGGGCACTTGTGCTTACACTCAATAAAGGGATTACCGTGTATAAAGGAGAGCGAGGATTTATGAAAGAATCTTTTGAAATGAGTAATGACGTAGATATAATTTTTACTATAGTTACCCGCCTTGAAGTGCGTAAGCTCAGGAATATTGTACACAGCATTGACCCCAAAGCTTTCATCTTTACACAAACCGTCAGAGAGCCACAGGGAGGAATAGTGAAGCAAATTGTAAAGCACTAGCCGGGTGCCGGATTTGGCTGTTGTTATAGAAAACTTCAACGATTTTTTCCCGGGATCAGGATATTATTCAGCTTGTCGAAGGCTGACGGCGCTGAATTGCCAATGTACTATTCAAGCCATTTTAGAACGATGATGGATAACCCAAGTAATATTTCCACAACCATGATAGAATCAAAGTATTTTCCGGCTGATCCCATCCTGAGTCTGGAATACAACCTGCCGAGGCCTGAGAAAACTACCATGAGTCCCAGGAAATAAACAGTGTGGCCTGCACTATCAACATTCAGTGCACTGTATCCAAAGAGGAACCCTCCACTTAAATAAATACCTGCAAGAAACCGAAACAGGTTATCGAGTACCAATTGTGGCGGGGTAATTTCAGGCACAAATTGCATGGCGCCTTTTTCCATCAGATTGATACCGCCTGAAAGGCATATCAATGCTACAATCCCTAACAGGATGCTAATTGCAAGGGTCATAATATTGTTTTTTTAGTTATTATTACTGAGTGACTGATTGGAATGCTGCCGGCGGTGACAATGGTTGGATAAGCCTGAATTAGTTTTCTCTGAAAAGACGTAAGCCGGGTATCGTCACCCCTGGTCATTTGATCACCTTCGCTTCCCGCTATTTGACCACCCGATAGATTTCTTCAGGGTTTGCTTTATGCTTTAGTGATACAGACCCTTTGGGTTCGCATTGGAAAAATTCTTTGATCTTTTCATAAGAGTCTTTATTAATAATGATTTCACCGGGACCTGCTATGCTTTGCAGCCGTTGTGCGGTATTCACACTGTCGCCTATTACGGTGTAGTCTAATCTGCGCAGACTGGATGACCCGATATTTCCCGAAATCATTTCACCGCTGTTAATGCCTATGGCTACATGAGGCTTGAAAGAGACATCTGCCGAGAATGGAGGGCATTTCTCAATTTCTGTAATTACTGCAAGGCAGGCATCTACAGCCCTGTCCAGATGGTATTCGCCTCTGAATACAGCCATCACGGCATCGCCGATAAACTTGTCCACATGGCCTTTTTGGCTGATAATTTCTTTGACGATGATTTCAAAATAGCTGTTCAACATCTTCACCACAATATCCGGTTGTTCGGTCTCACTGATAGAAGTGAAACCACAAATATCGATAAAGGCTACAGTGCCATTAATTGTTTCGTTAGAGGAAAGTGATTTTTCAAATTCCCGGCTCCCCATGAAGTTCAGCACATTCTGATCCACATACATTTTCAGGATATTATTTTCCCGGATAGCCTCCAAAGTGTCCTTCATGTGTTGTACATCTTTAAGGGTTCTGGCTACCGTCACTTCGAGATCGGTAAAGTCGATAGGCTTTGTTACAAAGTCGAAAGCGCCCAGATTCATAGCTGCGCGTATATTTTGCATATCGCCGTATGCAGAAATAATCACTGTACGCAGGAGTGCATTTTGTTCGTTGATTTTTGAGAGAAGGGTCAGGCCGTCCATTTCAGGCATATTGATATCGCTGAGTATGATGTCGATATCCTGTTCTTCTGCTAGCTTTTCGAGTGCCAGCCTGCCATTTCCGGCAAATACAAATTCGTATTCTTTTTCCCGGATTTTCTGACGGAATTTTTGTTTGATGAGCATTTCGAGATCCACTTCATCATCCACGACCATAATCTTTGCCATATTAACCTACCGATTTAAGTTTAGTTTTCAATTCATTAAAATCTACCGGCTTGGTAAGGAAATCGTCTGCGCCTAACTGCATGGCAGTTTCCCTGTTTTGCTGATCCCCATAAGCGGTAATCATCATTACCAGTGGTGGTGGCACCGGGCTGTCTGCTTTTATCCTTTTAAGCAGTTCCAGGCCACTCATGCCGGGCATATTAATATCTGATAATATCAGAACAGCTCCCTGTGCTGCATTGCGAAGATAATCTAATGCTTCCTGACCGGAATATGCAAAAGAAAAATCCATCTCTCCACTTTTGATTTCTCTTCTGAACTTCTGTTCGAAGAGGAGTCGTACATCATGTTCATCATCTACAACTAAAACTTTCATATTATTGGTCTTAATTTATTGGTAATATAATTTCAAACGTGGTAGATTCTCCCGGTACAGAAGTTACAGTAATCGCCCCGTCGTGCGCCTTAATGATGTCATAGCTAAGGCTAAGTCCCAGTCCTGTGCCTTCGCCGGTAGGTTTAGTAGTGAAGAACGGTTGAAAAATGTTCTTCCTTATGTCTTCAGGAATGCCCCTGCCATTGTCTGATACTGTTATTTTTATTTTATCACCCTCCCGCAAAGTTTTTATGCTTACCATCGGCTGAAAGCCGGGAATATCTTTTTTTCTCTTCTCATTCACTTCATAGAATGCATTGGTTAACAGATTTAGTAATACACGTCCGATATCCTGTGGTACGACTTTGATTTTGCCAGTGCCGTCGGCTGCTGCGTTTAGCGAAGGGTCGAATATCGACTCCATACCTGAATTAAAGGATTTGTCTTTGGCTCTGGCTCCATGAAAGGCGAGCCTGAGATACTCATCGCACAGTGCATTAATATCAGTAGGCTCCTTAGTGCCGCTACTGGCTCTCGAGTGTTGCAGCATGCTCTTTACGATATTATCGGCGCGCTTGCCGTGATATGTTATTTTTTCAGAATTGTTAATCAGGTCGCCGATAAGTTCATTTCCGAGGGTGTCGTCGCGTAGTGCAGCAGGTTTCTGAAATTCCTCTCTGAGTTCTGTCAGCATCTCTTTGTTGAGCTCTGAAAAATTGTTTACGAAGTTGAGCGGGTTTTGTATTTCATGAGCGATACCTGCAGTGAGTTGCCCCAGAGAAGCCATTTTTTCGGATTGGATGAGTTGTGCCTGTGCAGACTTGAGTTCACTGAGTGCGTGTTCCAGTTCATCTTTCTGGCGTGTCAATTCAGCAGTACGTTCTCTTACAGTAGCTTCCAGTTTGTCGTTCATAGTTTCGGCCAGTTTCTTTCGCTCTTCTTCCTCCTTTGTCCTCAGCCTTTCTTTTTCCAGTGTCTTATTTTGTTCGTTGATGATTATCCACATTACAAACATCCAGATGGTGGCAAATAAAAGCGCAGTATTGATGAAGTTGGCCCATCCCTTAAAGGGGGTAATGCCTGTGGACTCAAAGATGTCATCGAAGAGTATAGCAATCACAAAAGGGGTGATTGCCAGGAGGAGCGATCTTGCTTTTTGGAATGTTTTTTCAGTAAATAGAATATAGATTAAATAGAGTGTTAAGGCATGCGCCATCCAGAGAAGTACCTGGGCTCCTTTTGACCAGATCAGGCCTGCTACAAAGAGAATTGCAGCGGCGTATATAATGAAAGAGAGTATAGTGTGCCATCTGGGCGACTCAGTCTTTGTCTGAAACCCTTTTTGCAGGTTTAATGAAACGATTATTACTATTATTAACTCAACATTCATGGGTGATTATTTTATCTCTGAAAATGTATATCTACTATGTGTTGCAGGTGCTGCTTTAACATATAGCATTATCAAAGATATTTTTCTTTCGCCAGTTCCTACGTAATTGTATGCACATCGTTTTAGCTGTAGCTGGTTTCGGGCTTGCTTTTTTTATTTCGATTTTCATGAGACGCGGTCTCCTTCCCGATGAACCAGGCGCTGCCTTGCAGATGAAAAGGTAGTGGCAGAAGGCGTATTTCAGCATATAGCATAAACTCATTGCATTTTTGGGGAATGGCCCGTTACATCGGGGTTCTAAAGTGTATATCCCCGAAAACGAATTTGAGATGGCTTCACAAAGGTTTGCCCGGATACCGTGGATTCTCTTCATTTGTCATGTAATTAATCTGGCCACATATACGGTTTACAGGAATCGATATAGAAACTGTCCATCTGCCATTGGAGTAAAAATACTTCCGGAGGTGAGGTCACAGTAGGACTTTTGGAGCAAGAGAGCGGAATTTTTGCGCATTATAAGAGCTGACCATTGTTGTGACAGAAGTCGCAAAACACTCGTGTATGGAGACGGAAAGCTTAAAGGGAAACGGGTTTCGTCAAACAACTCAGCAACAGGGCTCTGTATTGTAGAGCGACGCACATTGCGATTCCAGATATATTTCCCGGTTCTTTTGCCTGCAGGATGCGGGGGCACAAAACCTTCTCAGGAGAGACAAGCAAGGTTATGATGATTAATTCATCAGGTTACCGGAGGAGAAATATATGGAGGAAATCTTAAAGCATCTGGGAAATGCCTTTTCATTTTTGCGCTGAGAAAAATATACTTTTAGTCTGGAGGTAATTTATTTAAGGCTTGCAGCCCACTCATCCATTTTTGATTCTAATATTTGAAGGGGCATTCCTCCGTCTTTCAGAAGTTCGTCATGGAAGTCGGCAAGGACAAATTTATTTCCGAGTTCTTTTTCATATTTGCTGCGCAGTTCCCTTATTTTTAACTGACCCACTTTATATGATAATGCCTGTCCGGGGATAGCCATGTATCTTTCTATTTCTGCTGTGGCTCCCTCTTCGCTAATCTGCTCTTTACTCATCATATATTGGATGGCTTCCTCCCTTGTCATATTCTTTGTATGTATCGCTACATCTACCACCAGCCTTACTGCCCTGTGCATTTCGTCTCCCAATGCACCCATATATTGATAAGGGTCTGTGTATAACCCCAGTTCTTTTCCCAGAGATTCGCAGTACAAGGCGTAGCCTTCGCCATAAGCGCCATACCAGTTGAACCTGCGAAACTTTGGAAGTGAGGTATCCTCCTGTTGTAAGGATATCTGGTAGTGATGTCCGGGAATGGCTTCGTGCAGAAATAGAGATTCCATGCCGGATGTGGTGTTGAATTTGGTAGCATCCAAAATGGGAACATAAAATATGCCCGGGCGGCTGCCATCGGGTGATCCGGGGTTGTATTCAGCACTGGCTGAGGCCGCACGGAAAGCTTCGGTCTGCCGTATTTCGAATGGTGTTTTCGGGACATGCTTATACATTGTTTTCAGATAGGGCTCCATCTTCTTGTGTATGGCCTCGAAGGCATCTAAAACCTGTTGAGGAGTTGTGTAAGGAGTAAACTTTTTGTCTGTTTTTAAATAATGAAAAAATTCATCAAGACTTCCTTTGAACCCTACAGTGTTTTTTACGCTGTCCATCAGCGCGGTAATACGATCCACTTCTGCAAGCCCTGTCTGGTATATCTGTTCAGGTGTTTCATTTGTGGTAGTCCATAGCTTTACGAAATAATTATAAGTTTCTTTTCCGCCGGGGATTGAAGAGATGCCTGAGGTGGAGCGTGCCTTTGGTAAATATTCATTCTTTAGGAAACTGTGCAACTTTTTAAAGGATGGCACTACCTCCGACATGATTGTATTCTTGTAAGCAGTGGTGATTCTTTCTTTATCTGAGTCAGAAAAGTCTTTCGGCATATTGATTACCGGAGTATAAAACAAACTTTTGACAGGATCATTCACAATCAGACTCTCCATTTGAGGGATCATTTTTACAACCAGTGTCCGGGGGAGTACAACTCCCGAGTCTATTCCAATCCTGAAATTGCCAATAGCAGAATCTGTCCATGGGGTAAAGTCTTTCAATCGACTTAACCAATTGTCATAGTCTTTTACAGTTTTGAATGGCTGTATGCTTGAGCCGGAACCTAACTGGCCTAACATCAATGGCAATCCCCAAAATTGATTGAAGGGCATCATCCAGGCGTTCAGCCTGAGCCCATCAATCTGGCTGTTCATTTCGTACACAAAAATGTCGTAAGTGATTTTATTCTTACCGTTTAATTTACTCCGGTCGATCTTTTTTATATCGTCCAGATAGGTTTGATAATAATTTCGGAGCGTATCCCGGAAGGCAACTGTCTGATCGTTTGGTAATTGATCATTGTATCTGTTATCTCCATTGGCGGTAGCCTGTAATGGAAATAGCCTGGCATTTTCTTCCCAGTATCGGTCCAGAAGCGCACTCAGGTTATTATTGGCCGCAGTGTCAATAGCAGCATCCGAATTTTCGGAATTACTATTTTGATTGCAGGATGTAAGAAAAAGCAAAACTGCTGTAGTGCAAATGATGAAGATTGATTTCATTTTCAGGAAAGGAGTTTGATGGATGGAATGGATGGTGAATTGAAAGTACCACATTTTGATTAAAATGAGTTTTTAACATCAGGTTTTTTCCGGATATTACCGCCGGCAAGGTTATCCTAAATTCTAACAGACAGGTTTTCCCTTTTCAAAAGCTGCTTTTACATTTCGCGGCATGTAAAGGGATTGGCCTTTTAAGGCAAACTCACTTACAAAAAGAAAGATAATAATTACCGAAATTGGTTTTAGTTTCATGACTAAATATTTAGTAGAAAAAAATTATACTTTTTATTTTTATACAATATTTTTTTAAGCATTTAATGGTCTTTTTCCAATGTCAGGTTGATAGAAGAAATTTTCCATCCTCCTTTTGACTTTACTAAAACAAATACTTCCGTTCCCTGAAACAATAATTTATCCTGATTCCACAGTTGATATGGCACCCAGGCAGTACCCATGCTTTCGTTGATTGTAATAGCGGCTAATCCATTTATGGTTTCATGAATTTTATGAACAGTTTCAGATTGTGAAATACCGGGGAATCCTTTTTTGTATATCACTGGATCATGGCTCTTATCCAGGTAATACATGGAAGGACTTTCAGTGAAAATATCCTTCATCCCAAAGGGTTGTTTAGGATTTATGTTGTCCATAAACCTGTGAATGACCGTTAAGATTTGTTCTTTGTCCTCTAATTGGTTCAGGATGTCTTCTTCTGATTTCCTTAATACATACCGGATATCTTGCAACGTGGTTTGCAGATTATTATTAAAATCCATTAACCTGTGATGGTTAAACCGATCACGGAAATACCTGACGATCTTAAACCTGACCAACTGCATAACAGGTCTCCTGTGTAAATACTCTCTTGCAATGTTTAAAGAGGCTTTAGTCAATGCGCAAAACAGACTATATTTCCCTTGAGTGATATCATCTTTACATTCTCTGTCGTCATTACGGTTCCAACGCGAACTATCAGAAAGAAGGGAATCTGCCTCGCGGATAATAAGCAAGTCTGAAAAATAAAAATTCAAATCACTTTCTCTTTCCACACTGTATGGAAGATCTGTTATGACATTTTTGAGATGGCTGTATTGCAATGAAAGAGAATCGTAAAACGGGGTATGGTTATCTTTTCCGATCCAATACTGCCCATCACATAGCAACGGGAATGCATTATATGCAATCATGAAAAAAATGGTGATTCTGATTAATCTATTCATAGAAAAGTGATTGAGTTATTTTAGACTTCTTTGGCGGATGTTAATTAGTCCCATTTCCTTCGGTTATTGAGTCCTTATTTCCTGAGGAAGCCTATGCTTAAAAATAGCTTCCCGTGTTTTTGTACATCTCTCGTTGAGAAGATTTCCGTTCGCACTTTTAAAAACCACACTTTCAATGGTAAAAGGCAAATTGAGTATATCCGTACCGTTCTTTGTGAATACCGGCTGATGATTGGCCGGGCTGAAAAATACAATGATGGAATCACCTCCTGCCTTTGCCAGCCTTGCGCTTGTGGTGTTGGCCGGAAACTTAGCGGGCTTCAGGAATTGGCTGTTAAAACTGCATGCTGAGAAGCACAATAAGACTGCAAGGGCTATAACGAAACGAGCTAATCCCTTCGCCTGCCCAAAGAGCAATGCGGCCAGTCCTCCGGGGAGTGTCCGCATTGCGATGATCGTCTTACATATTATTCTCTTCATGGCAGTAAATTTTGCAATCAGGATCAACCAGGTTACATCTGTATAATTTTAAGTTTCATTTTGTGCCCATTCAGTCTGCAATAAGGTTGACGCACTTTAAATGATGCACTGTTTCGATTGCTCGTTTTTCGGTTTGTAAGCAAGGCCGGAGTATTACTGCTAACCCTTTCCTGCTCATTGTGCCGGAGCTGATAGGGATACCACTTTCCTGAGAAGTGTATTATTTACCTCCGTGTACCATTTATATCCTTCAAAAGCTATCGGATCTTCTTTTATATACTTTTCGAATGGAGGTCGGATATCGTACATACTATCGTTTTTCCAACAAATTGCCATTATACTGTTATACGCTGAGTTATCGTTACTAAAGATTGCGCTACCCTGCACGTAAAAATCTGCATAACCATCTTTTACTACCTTTCTTACCAGAGGTAACCAGTGGGCTTGAATGAATGAACCATAATCTTTTGATTTTTCCGGAGTGACCTTTAAGAAACTGACCAGCATATAATTGACAGAGTCAGGATCCGTAGTGGAAATTGGTTCTCCTGTAAAGAAAATATCCTGCTGAACCTTGTCTCGTGATTTATCTGTTAATGTGAACATCTTATCTACAGAATCTTTAGGAATTTTTGAAAATACTTTTGATAGATCGACTCCCTCGTATGGGTGGAGCAAATTGCTGAATTTGGGATAGGTCGTAATTACCACGTACTGATAGGGGGCATCTAACCTGTAAGGAGCTACCACCTTCCAGACAGACCAATCCAGGATGTTTCCGCTTTTCAGTTGGGCGATGTGTATGTCTCTCCAGAAATTTTCCACCTGCATATATTCCTCTGTGTTGTCGGGTTTCACCTGCATATATTCAAACGAAATGACCGGACTTTTTTGGTCAACTGCCGGTTTTTTCTGCGAAGTGGCAGGGTTTTTCTGCGCAACTACCTGATTGGGAATGAATATGGCGGAGCACACTCCGAGCATAAGGATGATTGATAATCTTTTCATTTGATTAAAGTTTAATTTGAATAAATCGTGAGGTGAAATTATCGGTGAGGCTACCCTGCGTGTTAGGATTTTTCGGTCAAAAAAGGGGAATTATTGTGCATGGAAAACAAAAGGCAGTGCGTTTATCAACTACTGAGAATATTTTTCCGGGAATGTCTGTCGGAGGAGCGTCCTTTTGCGAAATGTTAACGGGCTATCGTTCCCAAACAAAAAAGGGAAAGGTGTTGACACTTACCTTTCCCTCAATAGTTGATAACGTTTTTATATAGCCGTCAATAAGCCATGGTGGATACCTCTTTAAGTAATATCATGGTTGTTTCCTACGCCTGATTCATAGTATTTACGTGAACCGTCGGGGTACCGATACCAGTACTTTCTCTCCTGATAGCCGGATCGCACAGGAGGTTAAACCTCTTCTTTTCACTTCAGATAGTACTAATTGCCTGTTTCTTTCAGCATCTCCTTCACGGCAGCCTGTAGCTGTGGGTCTTTACCATTCAAAAACTCTTCGTAAGGCAGCGGCACCCTGATATCCGGTTCTATCTGCAGCCCTTCAGTAGGCCTGTTCTCTTTGCCGATGGTAGCTACCATCGGGATACCGAAAACAAGGGTAGGGTCTATTTGTGTTTCCCACCAGACTGCAGTACCGGTGCCGGCTACCGGCATCCCGATCAATTTACCTAATCCCAGTTCTTTAAAAACATAAGGGAAGATGAAAGCATCACTATAATTGCTTTCGCTCATTAACACACAACTTGGCTTCTGCCATTTATTCATTGGTTCACCCCCTTTTATGAGGTGCCCCTGTGGTGCTAACTTCAGTTAATTTTTTCCGGACAGAAAAGT
>JACFNA010000338.1 GCA_019455085.1 Chitinophagaceae bacterium | reverse complement strand
ATTAGCTGCCCTCAATACTTGATTCAAGAAGGGATAAAGAATGGCAAAGTCTATCAAAGAGATAAAATTTGGATAGGTGATAATCGGGAGCCTATATCCATTTGGTGCGCAAATTCATATAGTCCGGAGATTGGATTGATTTTAGATGGTACGGATGCAATCATTTAGAAAAATAATATCCAAAATAATAATAGTTACCTTATAAAATACCATCTTTCTCAGGCAAGATTTGCTTGTCCATGATTTGGGAGCCTTCTTACCTGAGTAAATTGTTGTGTTTTTCGTGGGAAAGAACCACACTCAATATGCTCATCACCGCCACCCATATCAATTACTACCGGATTTGCAAACGCAAGCTCTGGCTGTTCAGCAATGGAATAAATATGGAGCAGACGAGTGATATTGTGTATGATGGCAAGCTGCTCCATGATACCAGCTATCCGCAGCGGAACGAAAAGCATTCAGAGCTGCCTGTAACATTCACTTATTCGGCATTAAAACTTTATGGAGTAATCGATTTTTATGATGCAAAAAAGAAGGTAATCCATGAAACAAAAAGGAGTAACAAAATTGAACAGGCTCATATCTGGCAGGTAAAGTTTTATTTGTGGCTGTTAAAGCTGAATGGTATCGAAGAGGCTACCGCGGTAATAGAGTACCCGCTATTGCGTGAGACTTCAGAAGTAGCCCTAACTGATATGGATATCCTGGAGCTTGAAAATGTGGTGTCAGGTATCAGAAGTGTTTTGGAATCCAGGCAATGCCCTCCGGTAATCCACTCAAAAATTTGTAAGAGTTGCAGTTATTATGAGTTGTGCTATGTGGGTGAGGAGTGAGGGAGTAATAGCAAAAAAATAGATATAAGTTTATCTGATATGATTCATGCTGAATTTAATGAGATGTTACGCATACGAACTCAACAATTTACTGTAAGGGGCTTGAGTTTATAGAATCCGTTCCGTTTAATACTGCAGCAAAAATTATGAATTATCAGTTCGGAAAATCTGGTATATCAGTAGGAGTAATCTTTAGCGCGTCCTGCAGAGGAAGATCAAAAATGAAATATGCGCAAAAATCTGTATAGTTGCAGAGGAAGCAGATGAATGTGTTTATTGGTTAGATATTTTTAAGAGTACTGCCTTTGGCAATTAGGATAAATTGTCGTGGCCTTCAACTGAAGCACTTGATATCCTAAAGGTCTGCTCCAAAATAAAGCCAGCGTCTGAGTCGTAATCAAGGTATCATACGCTCCCATGCTGATATACTCGTACATTTTTACATATTCCCGCCCACCCACTTTCTGACATGAAAAAAACTTACTACCTTTTTAATCCGGGCCGCTTAAGCAGGAAAGACAACACCCTCAAGTTTATTCCAGTGAATGAGGATGGATCTGAGGGGCCGCCCAAGTATATACCTGTAGAAGGGGTCAGTGATTTGTACTGTTTTGGTGCGTTGGATGCCAATAGCGCGCTATTCAATTTCTTAGGTAAGCAACAGGTGGCGATTCACTTTTTTGACTACTATGAGCATTACACCGGAAGCTTCATGCCGAAGGATTATCTGCTGGCAGGTAAAATGCAAATAGAACAGACCACCCACTATGCGCACAAGACAAAGCGATTGGTAATAGCACGAAAATTTGTTGAGGGTGCTGCGTTTAATATTTTAAAAAACCTCCGCTATTATTTATCAAGAGGGAAGGATGTGGAGGGAGTGGTACAGGTGATAGAGCAGTACCAGATGGCTATTGAGGGAGCAAAAGAGATAGATGAGCTGATGGGAATTGAGGGTAATATCAGGAAAGCGTATTACGATGCGTTTGATGTAATCGTGAACGATTTCATGATGGAAGGCAGGAGTAAACAACCTCCGGCAAATGAGATCAATGCACTGATTTCATTTGGCAATATGAT
>JACFNA010000337.1 GCA_019455085.1 Chitinophagaceae bacterium | reverse complement strand
CCGTCTTTTCCATTCTCCGCTCCCGAAAACTTCACCTGAAAAATAATTTAAGGCCGCTACTGGAGTTGGAAAGCGGCAGTAATGACCCAATGGCTTATCTACTAGTCATCACCATAGTGGGTTTAATCCAACAAGATTCTGGAGTCAATTATTGGGCAACAGGAGGAATATTACTGATGCAACTCGCCGTGGGAGGACTTCTGGGCTATATACTTGGCAGACTTGCTGTTTATTTTATCAACAGGATACATATCGGTAACGACTCTCTTTATCCTATTCTTGTTTTCACCATTTCCATTTTCATTTTCTCTATTACTTATTTTGCCCGTGGGAACGGATACCTTGCCGTATATATAGCAGGGCTGGTGATCGGCAATTCAAAATTTGTTCACAAGCGCTCATCACTACATTTTTTCGATGGACTTGCATGGTTGAGCCAGTTGCTGATGTTCCTTACTTTGGGCTTGTTAGTGAACCCTCATGAGTTGATTCCTATTATTGTACCCGCCCTGATTATTAGTTTTTTAATGGTATTTATTTCCAGACCCCTGTCAGTATTCCTGTGCCTGCTGCCTTTCAGAAAGATGACGACAAAAGACAAGGCGTTCATCTCCTGGGTGGGGCTCAGGGGAGCCGTGCCGATCATCTTTGCCATCATTCCCCTGGCGGAAGAAGTGCCCGAAGCGAGGTTTATATTCAACATCGTATTTTTTTGCACCCTCGTTTCTTTATTGTTGCAGGGAACTTCTCTCGCTCCGGTGGCAAAGTGGATGGGACTGGTAGAGAGTGTCCCTGAATCTGTAGAAATAAACAGAGAAGAAGAATATGCTGCCAATGAACTTAAATCCATTTCCACCGAACTATTCATTACAGATGATATCATTAAAAAGGGAAACCGGTTAATGGATCTGGCTTTACCCGAAAACGCACAGGTGGTGATGGTAAAAAGAGAGCATAATTTTTTTGTTCCCACAGGTTCCACCATATTAAAAGATGGAGATGTATTGATGGTGATATCGGATAATCAGGAACTACTGCCAACTGCAGATTGAATGCCATGGATGTCTGTTGTTAATTTTTAACCGGATAGCAGGAGCATAAAAAACCATGTAGTTACAGAGCCTGCCTGGTTTTTAGTTCCAGGTATTTATTAATCGCCTGAATGCTGACCTGCCGGGGAGTCGTTAATAAAGAGAGTATCCCCCACTGCTGTAATTCTTTTACGATTTGCCTTTTTTCAAGAGCAAATTTTTCCGCAATGGTTTTCAGGTATATTTCTTCCAAATTGCCGGCCGGCTTATCTAACAGCGTCTTTATTTCCGTATTTTCGAAAAAGACTACCAATAGCAAATGGTGTTTAGCCAGTTTCCGGAGGTAGGGCAGGTGACGATGGAATCCTGATACAGACTCAAAGTTGGTAAACAGAATCAACACAGAACGGGTCTTGATTTTTTTTCGGCAAAAAGTGTACAGGCTTTCAAAGTCACTCTCGGCATAATCCGTTTGTTGCCTGTACAACGCTTCCATCATGTTTTGCATCTGGATGCTTTTATGATTGGCTGCCAGAAAGGTTTCGGGCGTATTGGAAAAAGTGACTAATCCGGCGTTGTCTTTTTTTGAAAGGATGGTCCTGGACAAAGCTACGGCGGCATTGATGGCATAATCCAGCAAAGTCATTCCTTCAAAAGGCATTTTCATATTACGGCCTTTATCAATCAGGCAATAAATATGCTTGCTCTTTTCATCCGTGAACATGTTTACCATCAGGTTTGTTTTCCGGGCGGTAGCCTTCCAGTTCACCTTTCGGTGATCATCTCCCGAAACATATTCTTTTATCTGTTCAAATTCCATACTATTGCCCAGCTTCCTGAGGCGAAGATTACCCGCTTCATTAAAGCGGCTGCTGACCCCCATCAACTG
>JACFNA010000046.1:6516-18422 GCA_019455085.1 Chitinophagaceae bacterium | reverse complement strand
ACTGCTGCGGCTACACGACTGTCAATTTATGTAAGGTCTAAACGGGATACTACTTATGATACGCTGAGTGTGAATCTTACGTTCAATGAGTACGCAGGCCATGCTAATTATGTGAAACGTGACAGGGGCTCTTCTGAGATTACGCAACAGCTTTCGATACCAGGGGTTGGGGATAGTTTATTATTTGTGCAGACAACTCCGGGCTCTTATGTGAATCTTGAAATTCCGGGACTCAGCACACTTAGTAACCGGGTAATTCACAGAGCAGAACTAATAGTAGAACAGGTTTATGATCCGCTGGTAACAAAGTTCAGAACTCCCAAACAGTTATTATTGGAAACACCTTTGCCTTCTGATACTAACAGATATGTGGCAATTCCCTGTGATTTCTCGAGTAATGAACTGACTTCAGGTTTTAGTTATTTCGGCGGTGTATCCAAAAAGGTAACATCAGGCGGTAATCAGGTTTCAAGATATACTTTTAACCTGTCGCGTTATGTGCAGGGAATCGTAACCAAAGGGTATAGTAATAGAAATATCAGGCTCAGTGCGCCATACTATTTCAGAAACGAATCGATATATGTGGATCCTTGTGGTAACTCCATTGGAGTATTCTTTTATCCGATGAATGTGTTGGGAGATGGCGGCGTCAAACTGGAAGGAAGCACTCATTCACCCAATAGAATCAGGTTGCATATCGTATATAGCAAGCTGAAGTAGGTTCCCTTATTCCAAACTTATTACAGAAAAGAATCATCCTCGTGGGAGGGAGAAGTATTATTGCTGCCGCTGCCGGACTGAAGAGGAAACAGATTGTCCACCGCACCTGCTACCATTGGAAACTTTCCTTTGATGAAGGTTACGACAGTTGTCATTATTTTTTGGCTTTCCTCTCTTGTTAAGCCATGATTTTTTTCGAGCAGATCAAATAACTCTTCCATAATCTCCTTTTTTAGGATAACTAAAGTACAATTTTCTTCCCGACAGAAAAGGGGCGATTAATTTTTCCAACTGTTATCAGCAGGTGTATAGTCCAGGAAGATACCCCCGTCGAGCTCAATTGCTTTTATGGCTTTGGGAGTACTAATTTTAAAAACCTGTTCTTTACTGTTTTTCTTCCATACGGCTGGTGTCTGATGCATTATATCAGTCTTTCCATCGGTATAGGTAATCTTAATGTCGAAGGGGATAGCAAATCCACCTACGTTCCTGACTGTAAGCGCATATCCGTCACCTGATTTCTTCACCTGCCCGATTTTGAGATCGATATAGTTGTTTGTGAAAAACCAGTTATTGAAAAACCAGTTCAGATCCATGCCGGAACCGGCGTTCATGGCGTAGAAGTAATCCCATGGAATAGGATGTTTCCCATTCCAGAGGTCCATATAGTGGTGGAGTGCTTTTTTGAAGAGTGAATCTCCTAACAGGTCTTTGAGGGCCAGATAACTCAGCGAGGCCTTCCCGTAAGAATTGTTACCATAGCCCGCTCCACTTACCTGTGTGGACATTGTAATTATCGGCTGATCCTGCTCTGTTGAAGGGTCTGATATGTATCGCGCTACCCTGAACATTTTGTAGAAATTATCGGCATTCTCTTTTCCGAACTCTTCGATGCCTGCGAGATATTCGAAGGTGGTAGCCCAACCTTCGTCCATATACGCATATCGGGTCTCGTTAGTACCCATATAGAAAGGGAAGTAAGTATGTGCTACTTCATGATCCAGCACGAGTTGAGCAAACCTGAGGTTGGCCGTAGATCCGTCGTTGACCATCATTGGATATTCCATATCAGCATGACCCTGAAAGGAGGTCATCTTAGAGAAAGGATAGGGAACCCCCGGCCATTTGGTAGAGAAAAATGTAAGGGCATGCTGAGTCCATTCTACATAGTGCTTGAAATCAGGCGCTTTTTCGTTGTAGGCAGATTGCACCGAAGCTCTTCGGTTAGTTTTGGGATCCACCACTACACTTGCGGCATCCCATACATAATGCTTACTGAGGGCGAAGCATACGTCAGTAATATGGTTGGCCGAAAACTTCCAGGTATTCCAGTCGTTCTGCGCAGTTACTTTTTCTGCCTGTAATTCCTCCGGTGTTGCTACATGAATCACCTCATCAGCGGTGTATGAGTGTTTTAATCTTTTTGAATACTCAGGTTGTAGCACCTCATCGGGATTCAGGAGGTCTCCTGTACCCCAGACTATGTAATTTTTGGGAACACTTACAGCATAAGTATAGTCATTGAAATCATTATAAAACTCCTGTCTGCCGGTATGGTCCAGCATATCCCATCCGTTGTAGTCGTCATACACCGAAATGCGCGGATAAGAATAGGCGGCATAGAAGGTAACCGAGTCTATTCTGCCCTCCCTGCCGTCAACCGGAGCCAGCGGGTAGTTCCAACTTATATTTACGGTGGCAGAGGAGTGAGGCAGGATGGGCTCTTTTAGCCTGACGGTTCCTACTGTTCCCCAGTTTTGAGCATTCACATTATATGTAGTGCCATTTACGGCAAATGATTCTATAACGAGTCCGGTGGTCATGGCAGCATCAGGCATATAACTGCCACGGGGCGAATTTTTCTTATTTACATTATTTACGAATCGGATGGCAAGCGACCGCAACGTGTCCGGGCTATTGTTCGAATACACTATGGATTCACTGCCTGAGACAATACCCGTTTCAGGAGTCACCTTTATTTGCATATCATACTTCCCCTTGTTTTGCCAATATTTAGCACCGGGCTGGCCTGTAGTGGTTCGCGTGCCGTTGGCTATTGCCTTTTTAATATTTCGGGGCATATATAGTTCCTGGCCATAGCTGAGCGATACAAACATGAGGATTCCGGACATGAGAAGAAGAATGCTGCGCATAGGATTATAATGTTTTAGGTACAGCTAATGTAGAAAAGAAATGCATTGCATAATGCTAATTAAATGATAAGTGGTAATGCAGCAGGGGAGGCTGCCCGGTAATCCACACGAACACTGAAAATCCGTGCGTAAATATCATTTTGAGCCTTGACTGTGAATATTTAATTTTGCGCACTAAATATTTTAAACGACATGCCGTATCTCTTCACGTCCGAGTCAGTGAGCGAAGGACACCCTGATAAAATTGCAGACCAGATTAGTGATGCATTAATTGACAATTTCCTGGCTTTTGATCCTGCGAGTAAGGTAGCTTGCGAAACGCTGGTTACTACGGGTCAGGTAGTACTGGCCGGTGAGGTGAAGTCCAGAGCTTATCTGGATGTGCAGGAGATAGCACGCGATGTAATCCGGAAAATCGGGTACACAAAGAGCGAGTACATGTTTGAAGCCAATTCATGTGGTATTCTCTCTGCTATTCATGAACAGTCACCCGACATCAACCAGGGGGTAGAGCGGAAGAATAAGGAAGATCAGGGAGCAGGAGACCAGGGGATGATGTTTGGATATGCAACCAACGAAACTGAGAATTACATGCCTTTGGCGCTTGATCTGGCTCATAGTCTTTTGATCGAACTATCCAACATCCGCAGAGAAGGTAAGCAGATGAAGTATCTGCGCCCGGATGCTAAAAGTCAGGTTACAATCGAGTATAGCGACGACCATAAACCGCAGAGAATCGAAGCTATAGTAATCTCTACCCAGCATGATGACTTTGACACAGAGGATAAAATGCTGAAGAAGATATCAGACGATGTGCATAAGGTTCTTATCCCCAGGGTAAAGAAGAGATATCCCAAGTATGCGCACTTATTTAACAAGGGTACTAAATATCATATCAACCCGACGGGTAAGTTTGTTATTGGCGGTCCGCATGGCGACACCGGGCTTACAGGAAGAAAAATAATTGTGGATACATACGGTGGTAAGGGAGCGCACGGAGGTGGTGCTTTTAGTGGAAAAGACCCTTCAAAGGTTGACAGGAGCGCAGCTTATGCCTGCCGTCATATTGCCAAGAACCTTGTGGCTGCCGGGGCTTGTGATGAAGTACTGGTGCAGATTTCTTATGCAATTGGAGTGGCTAAGCCTACCAGTATGTATGTGAATACTTTTGGAACTTCCAAAGTGAATCTTACAGATGGGGAGATTGCAGAAAAAATGCTTGAGATATTTGATATGCGCCCTTATCTAATCGAGCAAAGGCTCAAATTGCGCAATCCGATATATCAGGAAACAGCATCCTATGGCCACATGGGAAGGAAGAATGAGGTGGTAACCAAGACCTTTAAACTACCTAATGGCCCGAAGAAGACTGTGAAGGTGGAACTGTTTACCTGGGAAAAACTGGACTACGTTTCAAAAATCAAAAAGGCGCTGAATATTAAGTAAGGCCTTCCTGAAAAATCTTTCATAGCCCTGCATTTCTTTGAAAAGTGCAGGGTTTATTTTTTGAATGGCTCTCCCCGTCAAATAGATATTATACTTTTGCAAGGTGAGACCGCACAGACATTTCAAACAAAACAGGCCCAAAAAGAACCAGCTGATTGCAGGTGCCGATGCGGTATTGAAGGCAATCACCGAAGGCGTGGAGATCGAAAGGATTTATCTGTTGCAGACCCTCAGGGAAGAGAAGCTTCTTTCCGTAGCAGAAAGGCAGGGAATTCCGGTGAATAAAGTGCCTGCGGAGAAGCTGAAAGGATTCAATATTGAAGGGCATAACGGTGTGGTGGCGCTAAAGTCAAAGATTATTTACAGGGATCTCCAGGATTTGATATCTCAGGTGATTGAGGAAGGGAATGCACCGCTTTTATTATTGCTTGACGGAATTACAGATATAAGGAATATTGGAGGAATAGCGCGCACTGCGTGGTGTTGTGGTGCACATGCAATTGTAATTCCAAGTAAAGGTGTGGGGAGTCTGAACGAAGAAGCTATAGCAACTTCAGCAGGAGCACTTGAACATATTCCTGTGTGCCGCGAAAAAGATATGGGAACGATTATAGAAGTTCTGAAATTGAATGGCATCGCGGTGCTTGCAAGCGAGATGACAGCCAAAAAGATGGTTTACGAATTGGACTTCACTCTTCCGGCTGCAGTGATTATGGGCAGTGAGGATAAAGGAATTCATCCCTCTGTGTATGCGCATTGCGATGAGGTATTCGCGATTCCTATGCGCAACAATTTTGAATCGTTGAATGTATCAGCTGCTACAGCAATCATCCTGTATGAGGCAATGAAGCAGAGGCTGCAAGGGTAGTGGCCGTTGACATTAAATTGATAACTAAAGAAAAGGTATGGCGGAGCTTAAGATTATTGAATGTCCCAGAGATGCAATGCAGGGATGGGGGCACTTTATCCCTACGGAAGATAAGATAGCTTACCTTAACCAATTGCTGCGGGTTGGTTTTGATACAATTGACTTTGGCAGTTTTGTTTCACATAAGGCTATTCCCCAAATGGCAGATACAGCCAGGGTGGTAGAGTCTGTAGATATGGATGACACCACATCAAAGTTGCTGGCCATAGTGGCTAATATACGAGGTGCTGAAGAGGCAATGGAGTACTCGCAGATTCGCTATTTAGGTTATCCTTTTTCAGTGTCGCCAACCTTTCAGCGCAGAAACACGAATAGTTCTGTTGAAGAATCCTTTGAGACGGTAGTAGAGATGCACCAGCTTGCCAGGTCTTATGGCAAAGAGGTGGTTATCTATCTGTCGATGGCATTTGGGAATCCATACGGAGATGAGTGGAGTGAAAAGATTGTGCTTGATTTTGCAGAGCAGGTGGCGAGTGCCGGTATTCATACAATCAGTCTTGCAGATACTGTAGGGCTTGCTACTCCTGAAGAAGTAGCTATTCTGGTGAATGAGACCATCAGGTATTTCCCTGATCACGAAATAGGCGTACATCTTCATTCCACATCAGAAAACTGGAGAGATAAATTGAGTGCTGCATTGGATAATGGTTGTCTGAGGTTTGATGGGGCAATCAATGGTTATGGAGGATGCCCGATGTCGGGAAGTGATCTTGTGGGCAACATGAACACCGGTAATATGGTGGGGTATTTCGAAGAGCGGGGATACCTGCGCACTATTGATGATGACGAATTACAAAAAGCAGAAGAGATGGCTTCTAAAATCTTTATCTGATGGATTTTATGTTACCCTTTCAGATTGCCCCGCCCGAAAAGAGGTGTAACTATCAGCACAAAATTTTCTTTTTAGGCTCCTGTTTTTCTACTGATATCGCGGCGAGGATGCGGGAGTTGAAGTTTTCAGTCTTTTCAAATCCGACAGGCATAGTGTATCATCCGCTAAAGATTGCAGATGTTTTGAGAAAGATTGTTGACGGAAGTCATTATTCGGAGTATGATCTGGTAGCGCATAACGGACTGTTTCATAGTTGGGAACATCATTCTGAATTTTCGGAGGGTGAGCTGGGATTGGTGTTGCAAAAGGCAAATCACCGGCTGGAAGCAGCGCGTCAATTCCTTGCACATGCAGATTTTTTGATTCTTTCGCCGGCCACAGCATTTGGGTACTACCTGAAGGAAGGCAGGCGGCTGGTATCCAATTGCCATAAATTACCTGCCGTCCTTTTTGATAAGCAATTGAGTGAGGTGGCTGAAATAACTGACAAGCTTACACGGAGCATCAGCCTTATAAAGGAGTTCAACCCGGGCATTCGTCTTATTTTTACAGTAAGTCCTGTAAAACATTTGAGGGATGGTGTCGTAGCGAACAATCTGAGTAAGGCTATTGTGATTCAGGCCGTGCATAAGCTGGTATCATCGGTGGAAGGCAGCTGGTATTTCCCTTCGTTCGAGATATTGAACGATGAACTCCGGGACTATAGGTTTTACAAGAACGATTTTGCCCATCCGTCAGACACAGCCGTATCATATATTTTGGAAAAATTTCTGACAGCATTTATATCTGATGAGGCGAAGACACTCCTCGCTGAGATACGTGATATTCGGTCGGCTTCCGCACACAGGCCAATGAACAGGAAGGCCGACGCACACAGGAAGTTTTGTGAAGCTCAATTGCACAAGATTGCTAAAATAGAAGACCAGTACCCATTTCTGGATTTTTCAGAGGAGAAGTCGGTCTTTACCGGCGGTTAGATTTTCCATTCCTGACCTCATACCCATCGGCATCAAGCAGTGGGGTAGCCTGTCCGTCTTTGGGGATATATACTTTGTGTTTTTCAATTAGCTTTTTATTTTCATACACTTCGAAACGGAAAAGCCCGGAGTGGAGAAAATTGACTTTGTCGAGAATCAGGTAGTCTTCCGCGACTTTCTTAATCTCGAAAAGAAAAGTATTGTCGTCCTCATAGAATTTTACAGTGTAATTCTTTGTTTTGGTATCAGGTAGTGATATAATGATGTTGTTGTCTTTGCCTGTGTACACATGAGGCGACGGTATAAACCATTTTTGTACGACCACAGGCTGGGTTTCTGCCTTAGGCGCAGACGCAATTTCTGTAAGGCTTACCCTCATGGTGTCCGGTCCCGGCCGATGCGATGCGGTAAATAAATAGGTGCCGCCTTCAAAAGTGATGAATAGCCGGTAATATTGCAGGTTAGGAAGAAATTCTTTCGGATCTACAAATCCGTTGGTCGTAGCTGATACATTAAGTACACTCCCAATAGATCTGAAGTTACGGAGACTGTCATCCGACCGCTGGATGTTGATACTGGTGATATTTGAGTAATGGTTTTTCCACGACACCAGCGCTTTTCTTCCAAGCTGGGTTACAGTAATTTTTGGCAGCGTATCCTGTGCCATAGCGTTAAAAGCAAGGACTACAACAATTAAGATCAATGCGAATCTTCTGAACATAGACATATCGGGCTACAACAGGTGTAAATATAGTGTCAGAGTATGTTATTTAAAAGTTGTAATCCTGAAACCGGTTAAAAGGACGCACTTTTTCTTGCTCGTTCGGTAAATTCCGAAAAAAAAATAATAGTGGCCTATGATGACTTTAGCATCTGGCGAAAATATTTCCAGCCCGAAACCGAAATTGCTACCACCATTACTATGGCGCCGATGATTAGCGAAGTGGTAGCTGATACGGAGGGGAGCAACATTTTAACTATAAACAGGGAAACTCCACTAAGCAGAAGGCGGGCGAGAAGGCCATTGAAAGGGACTAACTCCCTGGTGGGTTTGCCGAGCAGTTGAGAAGACTTGATAAGGTAATATGTAAGTTGCACCAGAGTAGAAATCACTATTGCGCACGCTGCGCCCTGCATTCCGAATAAATGATAAAGGATAAACACCAATACCGTAGAGGTGATAAGGTCGATCATGGAACCGATTGTCACCCAATCGCTCCTGGAATGTATTTGGAGGATACCTCCAAAGTGATTCACACGGAGCAGCAGGATGAAAACTGAAACTGCAAATATGGGTACAGCAGGCAAATATTTTTCACCGAAGAAGATCAGGAAGAATTCGTTACGGAAAAAGAATAAAAAGAAGAAAAGTGGAAAAGAAAAAGATGAGATCATCAGGAAATTTTCTCTGAAAAGGTGGGAAGTCAGTTCAATGTTCTTTTTGTCTGAGGCCATTCTCATCATCATATAACTGCCGGTGATAGAGATAAACATTGCGACAAAAGGAATATCGATAGTGCCGTTAAAGAAGATTGCAAATTCTCCCGGAGTGAGCAGGTAAATGAGTATGAGTTTATCAGCCCATTTCGCCAGGATACCGAAGATGTCGTTGATACCTGCGTAAGTCCAATGACGTTTTAATTCTTTTTCCGTTGCTGTGGTAATGTGGTCTGTGCCCGTAGCCGCCGGCTTTATTGTGAATAGCAGTATCATCTTTAATGCCGAAAGCACAATCACACCCACTATCAGCAAATTGAGCTGAAATACAGGCTGGAAAACAATATACAGATGCCAGAGAAAAAAGAAAGCAGCATACGCGAGATTTATAAGGAGATATTGTGATTGCTTTTCGTTTCTGATTATCCAGGTTTCCAGAATCGTATTTATAAACTGAAAGAAGATGAATAGAATTACAAGAAGCTTGAGCGCTACAGTAAAGTGATCAGAGACAATGTAAAAAATGACGCACGCAGCCAGCGCCAGTATGGAGTAGGAGGTAAATATTTCTTTACGATTTCTTTTTATAAAGGAAATAAGGGTGGAGGTGTCACCCGAAAAAATAATGGTGGTAACTCCGTAACCAATGATGACACTGATTACGTTGGCATACATCCACACACTCTGAAACAAGGAATATTCATCAAGGCTCAACCGGTGTGAGTAGATAATGGTGATGAATAAGAGTGAGAATAAGGGGAGCAGCCTGCCAGAGAGATGCCACAGATATCGATTAGAAAATGCTGCGGGGGGCGATTGTACTATTTTACCAGAATCGGCATTCTCTGTTTTATCCATTTGAGTTGGCCATCATTTAGGAAAAAGAAAATGAACACAAACATCTCGACAAAAAGTACATCGGAAAATAAGTAGGTTGACAGATGCACCATTATCGGAAGCCAAATTAACCATTTATCATAACGTTTGGTGAAGAAACCAATTATCATCACCCCCTCTAACAATAAAATTAGTGTATGGCCTGTATTGAGTATCCAGGGATGTGCAATTCCAAAACTGATAATCCTGGCCGGGAGGGCATCCGGAAAATGATAAAGATATTCCACAAGGTTCATCTTTACTGAATTGACCCCGTTATTCCATACAAAGAAGGAGCCGCCTGTAAGTTTGAATATAAAGGCAACGACGTAAACAAAACAGATATAATACCGGAAACCTTCAATAAGCAGTATTCTGTTCTTCACATTCTTAACGAAAAAAGGAAGGGTGGCTAGCGAGAGAAGTGCAAGTTGATGGCTGTGGTGTGTGATTATCAGATTGTACCCAATCATATAGGTTGTTATCAGGATTGTATATATTATGAAGGGGTAGGTCTTTTGAGGAAGCAGCAATCCTGTAAGACAGGATAAAAAGAGGGCAGCGGTAAAGAGGGCAGCTATGCCATGCTGGCCGAAAAGGATATGTTCCAGGTTGAAGTAGTGGTAGGTGCGATAGGCTACATCTAAATTCAGGTTGAATAACGGGCCGGGGAGGATTTGCCAGGGCAGGGCTTCCGAAAACCAGCGCATCACAAGCGACAAGAGTGCTACCAGCATCACAAGTCTGCATATAAGGATGGTTTTGTCCTTGTCAGCCAACCCTGCTATCTCCATGTGTTTAGCCATTGGGAATCTGTTTTTACTGGTTTTCCGTCCTGATTAAACCTGACGCTGACTTTCAGTATTCTTACGCTGTCAGTTTGCTCACCGGTATAATGTGCTACTTTGTTCACATACCATGAAGGGAAGCGTGACATCTCTTCTTCACCAGGGTAAAATTTCATTTCGCCAAACAGGGAGGCAATTGAACTGTGCCTGGCATTCCAGCGATCAATGTAATCAGCGAGAGGATCTCTGCCATGATTATCTTGAATAAACATATAACGGCTTAGCGGGTACGAAAAGGTGTATTTCGTGAACTGTTGCCAGGTATGCGGAAATAATAGTCTGGTGTCAGCGTTATAAACTGTTTCCAGTACTGTATATGTTTCTTTTCCCGGAATGGGAGCGTCGTACATCGAGTATCTGTAAAAAGGAGTTTGCTGGCCACCGAAAAAGAAGTTAGCATTCAGGTTTAACAAACAGAATACCACTACACATAAAAAAAGTACTTTATGCTGTCTGTAGAGTCGGACCAGATAGAGATTAGATTTGCCATTTCTCATTCTGTCAGCCGTTTTTGGTTGATTGAAGGTACATATTTTTTAGGTGGGGAGAAAATTGCGCCGGGCATTTTGCCGGGTCGTTTTTTACAGTTTTTATTAACCTGAAATATAGAATTGCCTGCATATAAATGGCTTCTAAAAACATACCTTTGCACGATTGAGAACAAGTGTATGAAGAATATCAGGAATTTTTGCATCATTGCCCATATTGATCACGGAAAGAGTACGCTGGCCGATCGGCTTTTGGAACAGACCCATACGGTAAACCAGCGCGAAATGCAGAATCAGGTACTGGACGACATGGATCTTGAGCGGGAGAAAGGGATTACCATTAAGAGCCATGCAGTACAGATTGAATATATGAAGGATGGTGTGAACTATACTCTTAATCTGATCGACACACCCGGGCACGTGGATTTCAGCTACGAGGTGAGCCGGGCTCTTGCTGCATGTGAGGGGGCGCTGTTGCTGGTGGATGCTACTCAGGGCATTCAGGCACAGACGATCAGCAATCTGTATCTGGCGATAGATAATGACCTTGAGATTATTCCTGTCCTGAATAAGATAGATATGGATGGCGCTATGATAGGTGAGGTTGAAGATCAGATCATAGATCTGATTGGCTGTAAGCGGGAAGAAATCATCCATGCGAGTGCCAAGACGGGAGCAGGAGTGGAGGAGATACTGCAAACTATTGTAGCTAAAGTGCCTCCGCCGACAGGCGCTCAGGAAGCACCTTTGCAGGCATTGATTTTTGATAGTGTGTTTAATCCTTTCAGAGGAATTATTGTGTACTTCCGGGTTTTTAATGGAGTACTTCGGAAAAACGATGCGATAAAATTTTTCAATACAGGCAAGGAATATGTTGCAGATGAAGTGGGCGTACTGAAGTTAGGGATGATGCCCAGGAATGAGCTGAGCGCTGGCGATGTGGGCTACGTGATTACGGGAATCAAGAATGCGAAGGAAGTAAAGGTGGGAGACACCATTACTACGGTGGCAAATGCAGCCCACGAGTCTATTAAAGGATTTGAAGAGGTGAAGCCTATGGTATTTGCGGGTATATTTCCTGTGAATACGGATGAGTTTGAAGAGTTGCGCGAGTGTATGGAAAAGCTGCAGCTCAATGATGCCTCTCTGACTTTTGAACTGGAGACGAGTCAGGCGTTGGGTTTTGGTTTCCGATGCGGCT
>JACFNA010000046.1:0-6506 GCA_019455085.1 Chitinophagaceae bacterium | reverse complement strand
CACATGGAAATTATTCAGGAGCGGCTGGAGCGAGAGTTTAATCAGACAGTAATCACCACAGTACCTAACGTAAGTTTTATTGCTTACACCACGCGTGGTGAAAAAGTGATTGTCAATAATCCGGTGCAAATGCCTGATCCCAGCAGGATCG
The DNA here is from genome assembly GCA_019455085.1 of Chitinophagaceae bacterium. Classification (GTDB taxonomy): domain Bacteria; phylum Bacteroidota; class Bacteroidia; order Chitinophagales; family Chitinophagaceae; genus Ginsengibacter. The sequence goes on along the minus strand of JACFNA010000046.1, from coordinate 6,355 downwards.
ACAGGATAGAAGAACCCTTTATCAAGGCACAGATTATTACCAAGCCTGATTACATCGGGAATATTATGACCTTGTGCATCAACAAGCGGGGTATCCTTACGCACCAGGGATATTTGACAACTACAAGAGTAGAGTTGGTCTTTGAAATGCCACTTACTGAAATTGTATTCGACTTCTACGACAGGCTCAAGAGTCTTACCCGGGGTTATGCCTCGTTCGACTATCATCCGATTGAATATCGTGAAAGTGATATCGTGAAGATGGATATATTGCTGAATGGCGACAGGGTAGATGCTTTGAGTTCATTAATTCACAGAAGCCGATCGCAGGATTTTGGAAGGAAGCTTTGCGAAAAGTTGAAAGACCTGGTACCAAGGCAGCAATTTCAGATTGCAATTCAGGCTGCAATTGGTGCAAAAATTATTTCGCGTGAGAACATCAGCGCAATACGTAAAGACGTGACCGCAAAGTGTTATGGGGGCGATATCAGCCGTAAGAGAAAATTGCTTGAAAAGCAAAAAGAAGGTAAGAAGCGGATGAAGCAAATTGGAAACGTAGAAGTGCCTCAGGAGGCATTTCTGGCAGTGTTGAAATTAGATTAAAGCATAACCGATTTTAGATAAAAACTTATTTTAAGAATATGCCCGTAGAATTAAATAAAGAACCCAACCTGATATTGCAGGTTCGCCTTGTAAGGAGAGGTGACGACAGGCTCGTGAGTGGCCCAAAGTTTAAAGTGCGTCTTTATGATAAAGATGTTTTCAATGATGATTATCTGGGTGAATCAGGCGTGAAGGATGGATTTGCAGAATTTACGCTTACGCCTGGAGATTATAAGAGTCCCGCCGGGCTTGACGATAAACCAGACTTTTATTTCGTCGTGTATCATGATGGGAAAGAAGTTTTTAGAAGCCGGGTGATGCAGGATCTTGACATATCAGATATAGGACGTTTTATCAGTACAGAAGGGCACGTGGTAGATCTGGGCACTTTTCTTATTGATACTGAATAGCACATATCATCCCTCTTTTCAAAATTTTAACGAATTTTGAAATTATGCAGGTTTATTTTTGAAAAGTATCATCAGCAATGATCCACTGGTAGGAGTGGGTTTGATTTTTTTTATTAAACCACAAAAATGAAATTATGCCGAGGCACCTTTTCTTTTTTCTGTTGACATTAATCGTTCCGTTGTCACTTTTCTCGCAGAAACCCGATTTTCAGATAAAAGGAAAAGGCAGTGCATTGTATCTCACTCATAAGGTAAGCCCAAAAGAAAATTTCTACAGCGTGGGGAGGATGTATAATGTAGCGCCCAGAGCGCTGGCATCGTTCAATCAATTGTCAATGGATAAAGGCCTGAGTATAGGTCAAATAATAAAAGTGCCTCTGGACGAAAGCAATTTTGCGCAGTCAACTTCCAAAAGCGCCGCTGAGGCCCTGGTGCCGCTGTATCACAAAGTAGGATCAGGAGAAACACTTTTTCGCATTGGTGCCAATTATGGGAATGTGCCTCTCGATGATTTAAAAAAGTGGAATAAACTGAGTAGTGACCAACTAAATGCAGGTGTCAATCTGATTGTAGGATATCTCAGAGTAAATAAATCAGAATCCTCTCTTGCAAATTCAGGAATTAAGAGTGAAGAAACACCTGTTGTAAAGACACCGGCGGCTGAAATTGTTCCTGCTGCAGAAATAGCCGTCGTTAAGAAAGAAACTCCTCCGGTAGTGGAAGAGAAAAAAGAGGCGCCGGTCAAAACACCTGAAGTAACAAAGGAGAATACCGTATCTGTGCTAGTGCAACCGGCAGCAGCACCCGGAAATGAGAAGGAAGGCTTTTTCAGATCAGAGTATGACCAGCTTGCTGCTAATAATGGAGTTGTTTCCATATCAGGGTCCGCTTCGGTCTTCAAGTCGACCAGTGGATGGCAGGACGACAAGTATTATTGTTTCAATAATGAGGCGGCACCCGGGAGTATCGTGAAAGTGTCTGTATCAGGTTCCGAGAAAGCTATTTATGCAAAAGTGCTTGATGCAATTCCTGATATAAAGCAAAATGAAGGAGTGCGTCTGGTACTGAGCAATGCTGCAGCTGATGCATTGGGCGTCACTTCTGAGAAATTTGATGCGGTAATCAGTTATTTTAAGTGAGGCAGACTTCGCGTGTCTGATTGAGCACGCAGAAATGAGCTGCCTGAGAATTAATTTATGTAAAGACCTGTGATGAGTCCGGGTCTTTATTGTTAACAGGACTATCATGGCTTTTACGAGATTTTTCATGCTGCTGTTGTTGTCAGGGTTATTGCTGGTTTCCGGTGTGGGATTCGCGCAACCCAAATCATCGCTATCGGAAATTTCAGCATACTCTTTTGAGATATATAAACAATTGCATAAGTATCCCGAACTTGGAAAGAAGGAGTTTAAGACGGCAGCGCTGGTTAGAGACGAATTGAAAAAGTATGGTTTTACAAAGTTTTACGAGGTGGATGGCCTGCCTACCTGTGTGATAGCAGAACTGGACACAAGGAAGGAAGGGCCTGTAATTGCTTTTCGGGCTGAACTTGACGCCAGGCCCGGAAAGGAGAAATCAGGAGTAGCCTACGCTTCAAGAATAGATTCGCTTGTACATAGTTGCGGACACGATGCCCATACATCCATCCTGCTGGGTGTGGCACGTCTTCTGAATTCTCAGAAGCAGCTACTTAAAGGAAAAATATATTTCGTATTTCAGCCTGCTGAAGAAGTGAAGGGCGGAGCGGATGATATTGTGAATAGTGGAATCCTGAAAAAATTAAATATTGGTAGTATGTATGCGCTTCATGCTGCCAGTGGCCTGGATGTGGGAAAGGTCACCATTTCTCCGGGATATATAATGGCAGGAAGCAATTATTTTACAATTGAACTGGAGGGCAAAGGGTCTCATGCAGCTACACCCTTCGAAGGGAGCAATATACCGGTGCTGGCTTCAAAGATGGTGACTACGTTATCATCCATTCCTGCGCTGAATATGGATATATCTGAAAGACCTGCTGTGGTGAGTGTCACTTATTTGGAAGCAGGAAAATCCGGAGGGCTTAATGTAATACCTTCTCAGGCGGTGATCAGGGGGACTATAAGAGCTTATGAACAAATAGATGAGCCATTCAATGGGCGGCCATCTGTTTCGGATATTATAAGAGATCAGTTAGCGCCATTTTGTGCGATCCCGGGTGTGAAGTGTAAAATTGATATCAGGAAAGGTTCGCCACCTACCTTTAATAGCCCGGAACTGTTTGACCGTATGATACCAAAACTTATTAAGGCTTTCCCCGGTAGTATCGATACCACACCCCGAAAAGGTATGTTTTCGGAAGACTTTTCTTATTTTACCAAAGAGATACCCTGCCTCTATTTCGGGCTGGGTATTGCAAAAGAAAATCTGGGATATGCTAATGTCCATTCAGAGGAATTTTCTGTGCATCCTGATGCATTTAGGTATGGCATAGAGTTATTTGTCCGGATCGCAGAAGTGCAATAAGACTTTCATCATCAAACCCTTTCATTCTCAATCAGTACTGAGAATTATGTAATCGTCAGAAGTTATAATTCCGGGAGAAATTCATTCGGGATGGATGAAAAAATATTCCGAATTATTCCGGTTTAATTTATTTTTTACTGTGAATAACTTTGTTAAGAAAGTATTTGATGTTTTGAGTTTCGTCACTGCATAATTTGCTAAATTTGCCTTTCAACTGCTTTTTTATTTTTACCCTTAAAGATTGCGAATTTCTTTTCTGAAATAATCCTTTTTTTTCAATAACTCAATAAAACAACACTGATGTTAAAGCCCATTTTTACGACTTTTCTAGTCCTTTTTATGAGCACAGCTTTGTTCGCACAGATAAATGTGAGGGGCAAGGTAGTGTCTTCAGAAGACAATCGGCCGGTGGCCTCAGTTACAGTAAATGTCAAGGGGACATCTCAGACAGTTACGACTGACGCCAGTGGCAATTATACAATTAATAATGTACCGGGTAATGCCCTTCTGGTTTTTACTTCTGTCGGTTTTCATGAAATGGAGGTCAATGTAAACAACCGCCAGCAGGTAGATGTGAAACTCACTCCTGAGGCGAAGACCCTTGATGAAGTAATGGTAGTGGCATTTGGTACAGCAAAAAAGAGTACCTATACCGGGTCTGCTGCAGTAATTGGTGAAGAAAACTTCAGTCTGAGGCCGGTAACTGAGGTAGGCCAGGCCCTCACCGGTACCACTCCCGGGTTGCAGGTAGGGACATCCAACGGTATGCCCGGATCGGCTCCTACAATCAGGATTCGCGGGCTGGGATCGTTCAATGCAGGAAATGACCCGCTTATTGTCCTCGATGGGATGCCTTACGACAATTCACTTACCAGTATAAACCCAAATGATATTGAAAGTATTACCGTATTGAAGGATGCCTCCTCAGCAGCACTTTATGGAGCAAGGGCGGCTAATGGTGTGTTGCTTATCAATACCAAGAAAGGAAAGTCGGGTGCAGCGAAGATTAATGCAAAGTATAATATGGGCTTTGTTTCAAGACAGAGTTCTGATTTTGAAAAGCTGGGCGAGCGCGATTATATGGAACTCTACTGGGAATCGCAGCGGAATGCTTTTCTTTTTAATGGGATGTCAGAGGCACTGGCTAATACCAATGCAGGGCCTGCTCTCATTTCAGGGATGGGCTACAATCCTTACCTGATGGATCCGGCCCAACTGTTTGATGCTAATGGGAAGCTTAACCCCAATGCGGTGAACCATTGGGCTGATGATGAGGATTGGTATGGCGCTATCACCCGTACCGGAAAAAGGCAGGATGCAGATATATCAATAAGCGGTGGAAACAATAATTCAGATTATTATACCTCGCTCGGATATCTGAATGAAGAAGGTTTTATTGTCGGATCAAAATACAGCCGGATAACCGGGAAGGTAAATGCCAACTCCAAAGTGAATAGTTGGATGAAGGCCGGTGTGAATTTTAATATGTCTTATGCAAATGCTGACGGGCAACAGAATGAGAGTAGCGGTAATAACTCTAATCCTTTCCGGGCTACAAGGTATATGGGGAATATCTTCCCAATACACCTCCACAATCCGCTGACCGGTGAGTATATTCTGGATGCAAACGGACAAAAGATGCCTGACTTTGGCAGTGGCTGGTCGGATCCCGGCGGGGCTTTTGACATTTCGTCAAGAGATGCGTTTCCTGCCACCAACCATCCTTATGAGTCGCGCCATATTTATAACGGATTTATCAGGCAGACTCTTAACCTTAAGGCCTATACGGATATCTCGTTTACCAAAGAACTTAAAGCAACCATCAATGGTGGTTTAGGCTCTAATATGTACCGTAGCTGGAATGGAGGTTATGTGTATGAACAGAAAGGTAATGCAGGCTCTTCAGCAAGAAATATTTCCAATACTACTACATGGACATTCCAGCAATTGCTCAATTATGCAAAGCGATTTGGCGACCATAGCATTGATGTGCTGGCTGGACATGAGAGTTACCAGTATCAATACCATTACATGTCCACTTCTATGAAAACACAGTCTATCCTCGGAGATAATTTTGAGTATGCAAATTTCACCGAGATAAATGCATTGCCTAACTCTTATACCAATAATTACAGAGTGGAAGGATATTTGTCAAGAATCAATTATGACTATGACAGAAAATACTTTGCTTCCGTTTCGTTCAGAAAAGATGGTTCTTCGCGCTTCTATAAGGATGTACGCTGGGGCAACTTCTGGTCAGTGGGAGCAGGATGGTCGCTCGACAGAGAGCATTTCATGGAAAATATTCACTTTGTGAATGCCCTTAAATTGCGTGCTTCGTATGGTGAAGTGGGTAACGACGATCTGCCCGGCTATTATCCCTGGCGTGCTACTTACACAACTGCGGATAACGGAGAGCCGGGATATGTGCAATCAAGCCTGGGTAATAAATTGCTGACATGGGAAACTTCCAGAAATTTTGACATTGCTACTGAATTCACCTTATTGAATAACCGGCTCTCAGGGTCAATTGAATATTTCCACAGGGTATCCAGCAATTTGCTGTTTAGTGTACCCCAGCCCATCTCTTCAGGTATTGAGACGATAGACGTGAATGCAGGCTCTATGTATAACAAAGGAGTAGAAATAGCCCTGGATGGTGAGGTATATAAGGATAAGGACTGGAGAGTAAGATTGAATGGGAATGCCACCTTCCTGAAAAATAAGATTACCGAACTGCCGCTGGATCCCTATGTGTCTTCTGTGTATAAGATCGAACCGGGTCATTCCAGATATGAGTTTTACGTAAGACAATGGGCTGGTGTAAATCCGGATGAC
>JACFNA010000045.1:15319-18471 GCA_019455085.1 Chitinophagaceae bacterium | reverse complement strand
TTCACAAAGGAGAGATGATAATACTATTGGTATCTATGCCATTGATCAGCAGACAGGGCAATTAACCGGTAATGGGTTTGTGCCGTGTGGTGGCACCGGCCCACGTGATTTCAACATTGATCCTTCAGGGAAATTTCTGATTGTTGCTAATCAGAAGAGTAACAATATTGTAGTGTTTCGAATAGATAAAAAATCAGGCAGCCTGACTCAAAAACACGAGATTGCGGTTCCGATTCCGGTAAGTATAAACTTTGTAACACAAGAGTAAGAGCCGCTAAAATGGTTCTACCTCCACTCCTAAGCCGGGGAGGTCATTATAAATTATTTTTCCGTAATCAAAGGACACTCCCTTCCCGTTGTCCTCTGCCAGAAGTAGCGGGCCATCCATATCTACATAATCCAGCAAAGGGAGCATTTGTGCCACTGCACCGGTTCCGATACTGGCCTCATTCATGCTTCCCATCATTAATTTGAGCCCTAACTGTCTTGCCATCTTTATCATACGGAGCGCCGGGGTGATGCCTCCGCATTTGGTAAGTTTAATGTTGATACCGTGAAAGTGTTTGGCGCATTTATACACATCTGATTCGCCGACACAGGATTCATCTGCGAAGAGGGGAATGGGCGACTCTGCGTATAATTTCTTCATTCCTTCCCAATCGTCTTTAGCCAAAGGCTGTTCCACCAATTCCACGTTCAGGTCTTTCATAGCTTTTATTTTTTCCAGCGCCTCATCTGCTTTCCATGCGGCATTGGCATCAATCCTGAATATAGAATCTGTATGTTTTCTGAGTGCTTCCAGAATTTCGATGTCCCTGTCGGTACCCAGCTTTATCTTGTAAATCGGCCAGGGGGTTTCCTTCAGCTTGGCAACCATTTTGTCGATGGTATCAATCCCGATTGTAATGTCAGTGAGTGGATTGTTTTCTGTAGAGAGGTTCCACAGTTTGTAGAGTGGCTTCTTTTGAGATTTCCCATACAAGTCCCATCCTGCCATATCAAGCGCGCATACCAGAAAGCTGTTATCCGGAAAGATGTGATGCAGGTAATGCCAGAATCTTTCAGGAGTATTGAAGGAAGCTCTATCGAAGAAGTGCATATTATTTAGGAGGTCGGCCTCCATTTTTTCAGTAGGAGTGTAGTAGTATGATATTTCGGGTGCTTCTCCATAGCCTTTCATCCCCATAAAGTCGAGTTCCACCAGAAAAGCCTTCTGGTGTGTTCGGCTGTCTTTTGAGATTGTGAAGGTGTGTTTAAAGGGGAGTCGGGTTACTTTGTACTTTACTTGCATAGCCTGATTGCATTTGGCAGTTATCGTCCACTATTCAAAATTATTTTTTTCAGCTCTGTATTAAAGTCATTTTCTTTAATCAGTTGTTCCAGAAACACGGGCATTCGGTATCGCCAGTAATGATTAGGGTCTGCCGGGATGTTGATTCGTTCTTCACCGGGTTTATTAGTCGAAAGCCCTTCGTGCATTGCAAAGAGATCCTGAATCAGGAAAACACTCCAGAGAGCAGGAGACTGCAAGTGCTGGATGATGATTTCCTTTGCCACACCAGTATTGCAGTATGCAGGTGCCGGGCCTGCGTGTCCCAGTACTTCATTGTAAAATCGTTGTGACTTACTGTTGTCTTCTGTCCACCATTCGCGAAGGGTGCTCATGTCGTGAGTGGATGGGGTGACAATCGACAGGTATCCGGCATCGTTAGGATGAAAAAATTCTTTGCCTGCAGATTTTGGCATACGTTCAACTTCCAGGCTCAGTATGCCCAATTGCTTCATTACTTTAGGTACGCAATGAGGCACCATTCCCAGGTCTTCTCCACAAACAAGCATTTGTGTGCTTCGCTTGAGCGAGGGCAGTTTAGTCATTGCCTCCTTTTCCCAAAGCGCTTCCTGGCGATGGTAGAAGTAGTCTATATAAAGTGCATACAGATTGTCTCTTGTTGGATTGTCCAGTTGAAGAAACGAAGAGGTCTGATGCATTCCAAAGCGAAAGTGGAATGCTTCTCCGGGCTTTTCGCTATCGTCAAACAAGATGACGTTGCTGATAATGCTTAGCAGCCCTTCTTCAAACAATGGTTTCTCCTCGTCGGTCAGTGAACCAGTTACTTTCTGCTGGCTGTTCCAGTCAGGGTGCAATTCGTATTCTCCGTTGTCAGTTGCTTCGAAGAACTTCTCTTTTGCCGCATCTGAATGTGTCCCAAATGCAGTCTGGATCACTTCTTCATTGATGAACGGATTGCAGAAGCGCTTATGGTTAAATTGAATATTTCGCTGGCTGAATTCGTATAACTGTACCGGAATTGCAGGTACGAATCTGCCCATGATACCTTCAGTAGCGCTTGTTGGGATACTCCAGATTCTGAAGAATCCCAGGATGTGATCAATTCTGAAAGCGTCAAAGTAATTACTCAGGCGGTCGAACCTTTTGCGCCACCAGTCGAATCCGTCGTGCTGCATCTGCTTCCAGTTGTAAGTAGGAAAGCCCCAGTTCTGTCCTTTTGTAGCAAAGTCGTCAGGTGGCGCACCTGCCTGCTCGTCCATATTGTACAGATTAGGTGCCACCCATGCATCACAACTATTTCTGTAAATACCAATGGGAATATCGCCTTTGAGTATAATTTGTTTTTTCTGCGCATAGCGCGAAGCTTCAGTCAATTGTAAGTGCAGGTGATATTGTACGAAATAGTAAAATGCAATTTCATCAAAATGCCTGGAACCGGGAGCTACCAGCTTTTGAACTGCTGATTCGTCGTACAAGGCATACTTCTTCCAGGTGGTAAAGTCGGGAGTCCGGTTCTTTTTCTTCAGGTACGAATAGGCAGCGTACGGGATAAGCCAGTGCTGATTTTGGCTGAAGAATTCCTGATAAACGTTGTCATTCTTCAATTCTTCTTTTTGAAGATCAAAAATTTCGCGAAGAGCTGACATCTTGAACTTTATCACCTGCTCATAATCCAATTGAGCCAGGTCGTTGAGTTGTTTTTGTTTTTTGCGTAATGCCCTGGTGATAGCTGCATTTTTCCTGCCTGCTACTTTTTCCAGATTGATGTAAATAGGGTGCAGCGCAAATGAAGACACCGCAGCATAAGGGTAGGAGTCGAGTTTGTTGAAGTGAGCTGAAGTGTCGTTTACAGGGAGCAATT
>JACFNA010000045.1:6588-15309 GCA_019455085.1 Chitinophagaceae bacterium | reverse complement strand
GGTAGCGTATGCCCAGTCGATCAGTAACTTTAGGTCTGTAAACTCACCTACCCCAAAACTTTTTTGGGAGCGCAGGCTGAAGACCGGAATATTAACACCTGTACCTTTGAATGGCTTAAAATTGACGCGCACGAACCCATCATGCGAAATTGTCTTTCCGGTATTTTCGTTCTGATGTAGTAGTAGCCTGTTCTCCCCCTCTTCGTAGGCGACAAAGGTTTGGTTTTGAGTATTGTAAATTCCATATTTATAAGAGGCAGGCCATTCGTCTTCGCTGAGGATGACACCTGTAATATACCATTCGTCTTTCAGTGTCATCAGTATTGGATGCTGTGTGTCCCAGTTTTTAAGTGCACTTGTAGAACCCAGAAGGCATACGGTTTCTCCAGGCTGTAGCGCAGGAGCCTTTACCCGGAATTCGTGGGTTATGGTGTCAGGAAGTGCAGTTTTTTTGTCGTTTGCAGGACCTGGAGCTACTACCCGTAATGCAGAGGTGTAATAGACATTCTTAAAATTACCGGCATCATTCCAGATGTCCAGAATGGTAAGTCCTGATTTCTTTTCCTTTTTGAGAATGTGAATGTATCTGCCTTCTTCTCCGTCTATCAGATTTGTGCCGTCTGCTTCCTGGATTGCATAGTAGTAGCTGATCTTTCCTGAAAAGTGATTCTCGATTTCAATTGCGATATGCCAGTGGTCGGTGTCAAAATAGTTCATCGGAATGCAGCCCTCTGCCGATGACAGGTCATCCGAAACAAGTAAAGCCCTTTGTCCATAGCGTGTCCGGTACCTTAGATAGAAGTGAAGAATCATTTGCCAAACATTTCGGCGAATTTAAGTGATTACCCACCAACTTTATGTAAAAAATACACTTTATGGCCGCATATTGAATTTCGGGATGGCAAGGTTTAAAAAAGGAACAACAAGCCAAACCAGATAATGAAACCGACAGTGCCAATTAGTGCAGAAGTTCTTTTCACTTTAGATTGTTTCGAAGTGTAGGAAAAGAGAATTGCAAAAGGCCCGATTATCAATCCGAGTACAAACCATACCATATCAAGTTTGAATTTACCCTTCTCCTGATCGTAATATTTTGAAATAGTAGCGTCTGCAGTTATTTCAGTTTTTGCCAGTCTGCGTTGAATTTTTTTGAAGTATAGCCTTTCAGCGAAGCTGAGTTTATGTCCGCTTGCTGCTTCAAATTCTGAGGGGCTCATTTTAATGAAGTTGGCTGTTTTAAGATACTCGGGGGTGGGGTTATGATAATTGCGTGTGTGCATTATTAAAGAGCCCATGCTGAATTGATAAAAGAATATCAGCATGAGGAGCATAAGATATCTTTTCATAATTGACTTTGGAAGGTGAGAAGCTGTCACAAATGTATAAGAATAAATTATTGCACTTAACAGGCGGGGCGCCTTTTTATTCACATCCATTAAAAAAGCCACCCTGATAGTGGATGGCTTTTATTGTAAATGTGGTCGTTCTTTATTTCACTTCTTCAAATTCAGCATCGGTAACATTATCAGCGCCCTGATTCTGTTGTCCGTTACCTGCACCGGAGTCAGCTCCAGGTTGTGCACCGCCTGCCTGCTGGCTGGCTTTGTACATATCCTCACTGGCTGCAGTCCATGCAGTATTGATTTCAGCAAGTGCCGTATCAATAGCTGTGAGGTCCTGATTCTTGTGAGCCTCTTTCAATTTGTTGAGTGCAGTTTCAATTGCAGATTTCTTATCAGCTGCAATCTTGTCCCCGTATTCTTTCAACTGTTTCTCGGTTTGGAAAATCATACTATCGGCCTGATTTACCTTATCAACCTTTTCGCGTGCAGCTTTATCAGCAGCTTCGTTTGCCTTAGCTTCCTGTTTCATCTTTTCGATTTCATCCTTGCTAAGTCCACTACCTGCCTCAATTCTGATATTGTGCGATTTTCCGGTTCCTTTGTCTTTTGCAGAAACATTCAGGATTCCGTTGGCATCTATATCAAATGTTACCTCAATTTGTGGCACTCCGCGTGGAGCCGGTGGGATACCGTCCAGATTGAATGTACCCAGACTCTTATTCTGAGAAGCCATTGGCCGTTCTCCCTGCAAAACGTGGATCTGTACACCCGGTTGATTGTCGGATGCTGTAGAGAACACTTCTGTCTTCTTAGTAGGAATAGTTGTGTTAGAGTCTATCAGCCTGGTCATCACTCCTCCCATAGTTTCGATACCTAATGAGAGCGGTGTCACGTCCAGCAGCAGCACGTCTTTAACATCTCCTGTTAATACACCCCCCTGGATAGCTGCACCGATGGCTACCACCTCATCAGGGTTAACGCCCTTGTGAGGTTTGCGTCCGAAAAAGTTTTCAACTATTTCCTGCACTTTCGGAATACGTGTCGATCCTCCTACCAGAATTACTTCATCAATCTGGCTGGTGCTGTATCCTGCATCTTTCAAAGCTGCTTCACATGGTTTCAGGCAGCGGGCGAATAAATCGTCAGCCAGCTTTTCAAAGTGTGCCTTGGTTAATTTCTTTACCAGGTGTTTAGGTACACCATCCACAGCAGTGATATACGGAAGGTTTATTTCAGTTTCGCTGGATGAAGAAAGTTCGATTTTGGCTTTTTCAGCAGCGTCTTTTAATCGCTGCCATGCCATAGGGTCTTTCTGCAGGTCGATACCTTCGTCTTTTTTAAATTCGGCAGCAAGCCAGTCCATCACTGTTTTATCAAAGTCATCACCGCCAAGGTGTGTATCACCATTGGTGCTTTTTACTTCAAAAACCCCATCGCCTAATTCGAGGATAGAGATATCAAAAGTACCGCCACCGAGGTCAAATACAGCTACTTTCTGATCTACTGTTTTTTTATCAAGTCCGTATGCCAGTGCAGCAGCAGTAGGCTCGTTTATGATACGGCGTACTTTGAGGCCAGCGATTTCACCGGCTTCTTTGGTTGCCTGCCTCTGTGAGTCGTTAAAATAGGCGGGAACGGTAATGACAGCTTCCGTCACTTCCTGCCCAAGGTAATCTTCCGCAGTTTTCTTCATCTTCTGAAGAATCATTGCCGAAATTTCCTGTGGTGTATATTGTCTGCCATCAATGTCAATTCTGACAGTATCATTGTCACCTTTCACCAATTTATAGCTCCAGTGTCCGGCTTCCATTGTCACTTCATCCCATTTGTGCCCCATAAATCTTTTTACACTCATGATGGTGTTGATAGGGTTGGTAATGGCCTGCCTTTTAGCCGGGTCACCTACTTTGCGCTCCCCGTTTTTCAGGAAGGCTACTACTGAAGGCGTAGTTCTTTTTCCTTCATCATTTGGGATCACCACAGGATCGCTCCCTTCCATTACAGCTACACAACTGTTGGTTGTTCCCAGGTCAATTCCTATAATCTTTGACATAGTAAATATTTTTTTGCTTGATTATTTGAAACCCAAAAGGCAAGGTTTATGCCAACCGGACAATGGGTGTAAAATTGTCAGGTTTTTTAGTTATCAGTTGCCTCTGAAGTGGAACCGGACTGACGGAAAGTAAAGTGCTTTTGAGAGAGATAGCTGAAGGTGACAATAATAGCAGTTGCGAAGATTTTGGACAACGTAGGATAAAAATGGAGGTATTGCACCATTACGTTTAATAATACATAGTTCAATAGCAAATTAATAGCAACTATCAACCCGTACCTGAAAAGCTGGATTCGTCCGCGAAGGTATGACCCCTGGAAAACTATGTATTTTGAAAGCAGGAATCCCAGTGGGAAGGTAACGCAAAAAGCCATCAGCAGTGCGCCATTATATCCTTTAAGGGTGAGAATACCCAGGTTTAATGGTTGCTTTTGCAGGATAAAGTTAAAGCTGATATAAAAGAGAAGAATATCCAGCAGCACGTTTCCGCCGCCACAGACCGCATACCTGAAAGTCTGGAGGGGCAAAAATCTCTTGAAGGGCGGGTAGAAATAATCAATAATTGCTATAACGCTGTCGCGGACCTTCATAGAATATTAAAAAAGAATTCCCGGCCGCATTAGCCGGGAATAAAAGATATGATTTGAATTAACGCAACACGTATCTGATTCCTAAGCCCAGAGCCAGATTGGTACCTGTTGAAGGTGCCAGATAAAATGTGGGGTCGAGGCCCAGGCTGATGTTGATGGGGGCTCCTGAAAATGTATATTCCGCACCACCGGTCAGGCGAAGTCCGAATGAAGTACTGCCACCACCGGTTCCGAATGCCAACATACCACCACCACCTACAAAATACTGTAAGCCGGCGGCTCCGGGTATGGGGCCCTGAAACTCATATAAACCTTCTAAACCTACTGCACCTGAAGCAAACAAAAGGGATCCTTCGATAGCTGATTTTTCGGCAAGGCTGTGTTTAATGTTAAAACCACCAAGTGTACCGTCGCCCAGATAAAATTTGGCACCTATTGCGGTTTGGTAGTCTTGTGCTTTTACTGTGCCGGCAGCTAAGCAAAACATTGAAACTAATAAAATTGAAATCTTCTTCATGATGTTTCTTTTAATTTTTAGGGTAAAGTAAATTTCTTCCCGATTGGTTTCATTCAGATGAGGCGCAAAAGTATTAATTAAATTCAATTATTTTTCTATAAATAAATGGTAAATGAAGTGTGTATGTAATAAATAAGTAATACTCAGATGAATGATAATGTGATGCCTGTTGGTAGCACAAGTAAAAGTATTGCCGGAAGGATAATAATGCTTCGGTAATTTTTATTTCTCTATTTTTGAATTTGTCATAGATATAAATCACATTCTCCGGTTCTTCAGAATGTATCAGCTGAAAACCTGACTATGCCGGAGCTCATGAGTGTTTTTATCTAATTGCGTAGTATGTGTTTAACAGATTTAATCCGGATAGATGACAGACTTTTTCAAACATTTGGTTAATGAGTTTCAGTTGCCCCTGGAAAATCCGGTGCTGATTTTCTCATTGATTCTTTTTATAATTCTTTTATCACCCATAGTACTTCGTCGACTGAACATTCCGGGGATAATCGGCCTGATAATTTCAGGGGTTATAATCGGGCCTTATGGTTTCAATATTCTGGCCAAGAGTTCGGCGGTGGACCTTTTTTCAACCATTGGTTTGTTGTATATCATGTTTATTGCGGGTCTTGAGCTGGATTTAAACGAGTTTAAGGCCAATCGCAATAAGAGTTTATTATTTGGACTTCTTACGTTTACCATACCATTGGCAATTGGATACCCCGTAGTTCGCTATTTCTTAGGATATGATTTTAATGCAAGTTTTCTCACGGCAAGTATGTTTGCCACACATACTTTGGTAGCGTATCCAATCGTGAGCAAGATGGGGATTTCAAAAAACCAGGCAGTGGCTATCACGGTGGGGGGGACGATTCTTACAGATACGGCGGTACTGTTGATTCTGGCAGTCATACTGGCTAATCATCAGGGGAATTTAGACATGCAATTCTGGCTGACGATGGGATTATCGCTCATCATCTTTCTGGCTATTATGTTTTTTGTGATACCAAGGATTGCCAAGTGGTTTTTTCGTAAACTGGAAAGCGAGAAACACTCCCACTATATTTTTGTGCTGGCGGTAGTTTTCTTTGCGGCTTTTCTTGCGGAAGTAGCCGGAGTGGAACCAATTATCGGAGCATTTGTAGCCGGTCTTGCACTGAACAAACTGATTCCTCACTCCTCTGCACTGATGAACCGTATAGAGTTTATTGGTAATTCATTATTTATTCCTTTTTTCCTGATCAGTGTGGGTATGCTGGTAGATGTAAAGGTAATTATGAGTGGCCCGGGTGCATGGATTATAGCTTTAACCCTGTCGGCTGTAGCATTGTTTGGAAAATGGATAGCAGCATGGTTTACCCAGCTTATCTTTAAGTATTCAGGTGCCCAGCGTCAGTTAATCTTTGGACTGAGTGGGGCGCATGCCGCAGCTACTCTTGCAGTAATACTGGTGGGATACAGAGCTGAAATTCTTGATGATAATATTCTGAATGGTACCATTATTCTTATACTGATTGCCTGTATTGTGGCTTCCTTTGCGACGGAAAAGGCTGCCAAAAAAATCATTCTGGAGTCAGATGATGCAGAACTGGAGGTTTCAAATGGCGCTGCGGTGAACAATGAACATATCCTGCTTCCCATTGCCAACTTTGAGAATCTGGAAAGGCTACTCGAGTTTTCTATACTGATCAGAGAAAAGAGTTCTCCGAATCCGGTCTCTGTACTGACAGTAGTTTCTAATGATGATGAAGCAGAAAAGAATCTGTTGAAAGCGCGTAACAAACTGGAGGAGTTTGTAAAACAAGGCTCGGCTACAGAAACTAAAGTAAATGTAATTACCACCCTCGATTATAATGCCACGAGTGGTATCACACGTATATCCAAAGAGGTTATGGCGGATATTGTAGTGCTTCAATGGCCGGAGCGCTCAGCCGTAATTGAAAAACTGGTAGGAGAACAATTGGATAACATTCTGGCGCGGATAGGTAAGACCATCTTTATTTGTTTTGTAGAGAAACCGCTGGTATTGCACAAGCGTATCGTGATTATGGCGCCACCATTTGCGGAGCGTGAGAACGGCTTTGAAGTGTGGCTGAATAAAATGAATAAACTAAGCCAGGAGCTAAGCATTCCCATGCTGGTCTTTTCGAATGAACTGACAGCGGGGGCAATGAGCAATTATTTTAAGCGGGCAAAGCTGAATGCCAATATCACTTTCCATACTTTTAACGATTGGGATGATTATCTGGTGCTGGCCAGATATATTAAAGAAGACGATTTGTTTGTACTGGCATCTTCAAGGAAAGGAGCGGTATCACACCTGCATGTACTCGATGCCTGGCCATCGAAACTGGAAAAGTATTTTCCTCAGAACAGTAAGATTGTCATCTTCCCTGAGCAGTTCAACACGTTTGAAGATGTAGATGTGTATGAAGACGTATCAAACGAACCGCTGACCCGTGGCCTGGAGACTATTCAGAAACTGGGTAAGGGAATTGGCAGTATTTTCCGTGGAGGAGAGTAAGGGAAGGGCAAAGCAGGTAGCTTCCCCGGCCCAATGGCCACCCGCTTTCAGAGCATAAGGTATTTATCCACACTTTTGAAGAATTCTGACTTATGTGTCAGGCAAATTGCCTGTGGGGTGACGGCTATTCTGAGTTGGTTAGACCCTTATTCCTTAAATTGCATCTCAACAAAATTGTCAATAAATAAAATCAATCCAATGCACAAACTCATACTAACTGCTTTCTTCATTTTTACCACTTTCAGCCTGACTGCGCAGTCGCCTCAGAAGAAGGTGAAAACGCCCGCACCAATGTCGTGGCACGATGTGTCGTCGTGGAGATTCTCCTCGCCGTTTAATGTACAATTCTCAGCAGATGGTAATTGGGTGGCGTATGCACTTGTAAGGACAGAGGGTGATGGGGAAATTGTTTTGAAGAATATCAAAACGGATTCTACCAGAAGATATGCGACAGGAGGAAGTGCATCTCCCTCAATGCAGTTCTCTGAAAATGGTAAGTGGTTTGTGTTTAAAGAATATCCAAAGTACAAAGATGCAAAGGCAGCAGCCAAATCACCGGGAAAGCAATTGTTTGAAAAGCTGCACCTGGTGGACCTTACGAATTTTAAGCAAACAGACTTTGACAAGGCTGGCAGATTTAGCTTTAATGGAAAAGCAGAGACCTATCTTGGTATTGTGCTTACTGCAGAAAAGGCTGGCGGTGGAGCCCAGGCAACTGCCGGTACCAATCTGTTGTTGTATGAACTGGATAATGGAAAGAAACTGAGCATCTCAAAGATTGGTGAATTTGATTTCAACAAGAAGGGTGATGTACTTGCTTATACAATCCAGGGAGCTAACCCTATTGAGAACGGACTTTTTACAATGACCCTTTCTGATAAAAAAATTACCGTGCTCGATAATGATACAGCTTCTTATAAAGCCCTGCGATGGACAGATGATAAGGAAGCACTTGCTGTGTTGAAGATGACAAAAGATAAGAATTATAAAGGTGATAAGGGAAGCGTGCTTGGTGTAAAGTATCAGGGAGGCGCACCGGTAATTTACAGTTATAATCCTGAAACGGATTCGCTTGGTTTTCCTAAAGGAATGACAATAAGCCCCAATAGTACACCTTATTGGTCTGACAACCTTACTACACTTTTCTTTGGCATTAATCCATTAGAACCTGTAAAGAAGGAAGCCGCGCAGACAGAATCAAAGAGCGACACTTCAAGAGAGGCCTCTGTCGCCAAATTGAATAAAATAAAGGCTGATACAAGTATTCATACATTAGAAGATCTGAAGAAGGCGCTTGCGAGGTCTGAAGAAACTACAGCTAAGAAACCTTCAAAGAATGAAGCAGATAAACCGGATATGGTGATTTGGAGCTGGCAGGATAAGCGTTTGCAGAGTGCACAGCAGGTTAGGGAACGAATGGATAAGAACTATTCCTTCAGCGCTATGTACAATGTGGAAACGGGGAAGTTTCACAGGCTCAATGACAGTGCTATGATGTCAGTCAATATATTTCCAAAGCAGTTATATGCGCTGGGTACTTCAGACAATGATTATTTATTAGATGAAAGTCTGGACGGACAGAAATATGCTGACTTATACATCATCAATCTCAGTACGGGAGAGAAGGCATTATTTAAGGAAAAATTTTATGCAACTCCTTTCACACTGAGGCCTTCACCTTCTCCGGATGGAAAGAA
>JACFNA010000045.1:0-6578 GCA_019455085.1 Chitinophagaceae bacterium | reverse complement strand
GTATGACCTCACAACCCAAAAAGAACAGGATATAACTTCAAAAGTTCCGACATCATTTATAAATACTGAGGATGATCATAATGTTACTAAGCCACTTACTCCGGTGATAGGGTGGAGTAGCGATAGCAAATATATCCTCATCAGAGATCTGTGGGATATCTGGCAGGTGAATGCAGATGGCTCAGGTGGAATCAATCTGACTCAGAATGGAGCTGCAGAAAAACTAAAGTATCAAAGAAGATACAATGTATATCCTGATGATAAGGGAATAGACCTGCAGAAACCACAGTTCTTTAGTGTGTATGGAGAGTGGACTAAGAAGGGCGGAGTAGTAAGGCTGAATCCTGCAAAGAACGGTCTGAAACCAGGAGTGATAAGATTACTCTGGGACGATGCTGCTTTTAGTGTATTTAATAAGCCAAAGCATAGTGATAGTTATTATTTCACAAAAGAAGACTTTAATAAGGCTCCGGAATTTTATGTAGCAGACCAGAAATTTTCGGGAATGAAGCAGGTTACTCAAAACACGCCGGATGCAGATAAGTATACTTTTAGTGCCGGTACACGACTGGTTAATTATGTAACCGATAAAGGAGACTCGCTACAGGGAGTTATCTATTTACCCGCCGGATATCAGGAAGGGAAAAAGTATCCCACTATTGTGTATTACTATGAGAAGACTTCAGACAGGATGCACTACTATGTGAATCCTTCGTTTCCCGGGGGCGGATATAACGCTGCAATGTACACCAGTAATGGTTATGCGGTATTTACACCGGATATTGTGTATAAGCTCGATGATCCGGGTATGAGTGCTGTTTGGGCAGTAATTCCTGCGGTGAAGGCGGCCATTGCAACCGGCATCGTAGATCCTGACCGAATGGGGCTACAGGGTCACAGTTGGGGTGGATATCAAACAGCCTTTCTTTCTACACAAACCAATATGTTTAAAGCGGCAGCACCCGGTGCCGCACTTACTGATATGGTGAGTATGTATAGCCTTATCTACTGGAATTCAGGGAGTGGCAATATGTCGATATTCGAGGCTTCGCAGGGAAGGTTCAGAGGAGCTCCCTGGGAGAATTGGGATTCCTATCTGAGAAATTCACCTATATATTATGTCAAAAATGTACAGACCCCTATCCTGATGTTGCACAACGATAAGGATGGTGCGGTTGACTTTACTCAGGGTGTGGAATTTTATAATGCGCTGAGGCGTTTGAAGAAACCGGTTGTGATGATCCAGTATAAAGGAGAGAATCATGGTATAGCAAAGCTTGAGAACAAAAAAGATTATGCAGTAAGGATGATGGAGTTCTTTGATCATTTTCTGAAAGGCGCACCTGCGCCGGATTGGTGGAGCAAAGGGATTGATCGGCTGAAAATGGAAGCGCATCTTGAGGAGCGTGCTTTTTAAAGCAGGGAATATCTTTTTGCAGTTTTTTGTCAGCCTTTCATTCTGAGGTTAGGTTAAATGGCTGAAGAGAGCCTTATGTATCCTGCACAGGAATGTAATCCCCCGGTATATGATAGGAAAGTACTTGTCATTTAGTTTTTCAATTGTTTTTATTTCATGGATAGTAGGAATGGTTATTAATTTCTACTTAAAGAAGACTACTTTCTATAATGAAAAATTAACCAGACTGAATTTTATCAGGAGTGAAAAATTGAATAAAATTCTTGGAATAGGTGTATTTAAGTGGATAGTGAAGAATACATTCTTCCGTTTCTTCAATCAAAAGATTAAACTCGGTAGAAGATTTGAAAAGGCCGATCTGGTCGCACTTCGCAGTGAAATGACCAGTTCGGAAATAGATCATCTGATTGCCTTTGTGTTTGTAATGGTTTTTGTAGTGATAGAGGTTATTAAGGGTGATTTTCTGTTTGGAGGAATAATTTTGGGAGTGAATATTTTTATGAACCTTTATCCTTCCCTTCTGCAGCAGGAGAACAAAAGGCGGATAGACAGGCTGATGGGGAGAATATAGTGTACTGCGCCTCGGGGCTTTGGAAGGAGAGCCTGAATTCTTTGTGCACGGTTATGCTTTTTAAGGTGCCTGTTTAGCTGTTTAGTGTGGTTATACCCAATGGTTTTACACCAAAAATTGTCCTTTCTGCTTTTCTGTATTTTCTATCCTTGTGGTTCAGTCAAATTTTTGAAATGCGGCTAAAGCCCTTGTGAGGTAATACTTTCAAAGTTCTGACCTTAAGGGCAGGGTAATTATTTCAAAACCTAAGTCCAATGGGCTTTAACTCTACTTAGCAGGACAATAATAATTTTCTATCTTTAGCGCCTTAAACCTAAAATCGAAAATGAAAAAGATTATTTTCAGCACATTATTACTTCTTGCCACCACAATTCTTTCTGCTCAGGAAAAACCCACAGTGTATAACCCTGCTGCAGATGCAAAAAAGGAAATTGCGGCGGCGGTTGCAAAGGCAAAAGCTGAAAACAAGAATGTCTTTTTGCAAATTGGAGGCAACTGGTGTGTATGGTGCCTGTATTTTAATAATCTGACCACACAGGATGCCGATTTGAAATCGTACATGGAACAGAACTATAATGTGGTTCATGTAAACTACAGTGAGGAAAATAAAAACCTTGATGTGCTTGCTTCATTAGATTATCCACAGCGTTTTGGCTTTCCTGTGTTTGTAATTCTCGATCAGAATGGAAAAAGGATACACACCCAAAATTCTGAATACCTCGAGGAAGGGAAGGGCCACTCCAAGAAAAAGGTGATGCAGTTCCTGCAACAATGGAGCCCTGCCGCACTGGATCCTTCCAAATACAAGAATTGATTTGTAGAAGTTTCCGGCTTGTTTGTTATTGTGCGGTAAAAGAGCAAATCAAGTTAACATGTGCGGCCTGCAATTTTACCTATTGCAGTGATAATAAAGAATCATTGCTAACTGGTTCAGTTATACAAAATGCAGCTAAAGCCTTTATTGGGTAGGATTTTCAAACTCCTGCCTTTGAGGGCAGGGTAATAAATCTAAACTCTAAGCCCGGTTGGCTTTAGCCCCATATCCACGCACTCCGGCCTTCATCTCAATCCCAAAAATGTTGATCTCCGGCGAGGGGGTGTATGACTTGGAAAGTGGTTTAGATATAAAGGCAATTTGCTATTCTTAGAAGTTTACCCCTGTTGTTCCGGTAACCATCCCAGGAGGGTGGTGTTTTTTGTTTTGACGGCTACTTTATATAGCGGGAAGTAAGATTCACTGCTTTAATATTTTTTAGAGAGCGAAAGCTTTTGAACCTGATCAAGATGCGAATAGCACACACTCCGGATTGCTTTTGTCAACTGCACTAACCTGTGCAGGACTACAGGATTTAATTGATAGTAAGCCAGGTAATCTCTGACCTTTACAAAATCAGAATAGGAAAGTATCATTCTCTGCCTTTCCTCCGGCTTCATCCTCAGAGAGATTTCTGCCCTGCAATGTTACCTGAGCAGTGTGAAGGTGCCTTTAAGGGTTGTGGGTATGTTGTGGCCCCGGCTGGTATATTGAATGACGTAGAGATAGACACCCACGTCTGCATCCTGGCCACGGAATCTGCCATTCCATCCCGAATATTTGTCCCTTGTCTGGAAAATAACTTGTCCGTACCTGTTATATACAGTAAGCTTAAATTGAGTGACATCGTCCACTCCCAGTGCTCTGAATGTATTGTTTAGTCCGTCTCCATTTGGGGTAAAGGCATTAGGTATCCTCACCTCGCATTGCCCTTTTGATATCATTATAGTGTCTGCAGTCATGCCACAGGTGTTGGAGGCCCGGAGTATGTAACTACCGGGTTGAGAAATGAGAAGTGAGGATTGTGTGCTGCCGTCCTGCCATTTCAGAGTCCATGAGGTGTCCAGTACCGGTTGCAGCGTAATGAGTTCACCGTTACAAATTGGCCTGTCGGCTCCCAGCGTGAAGTGGGGCTTTAACGTGTATGCCACATTGATCTCCCCATAAGATTCACATCCTTCCATAATTACTTTGACTCCATACTTGCCCTGCATGTTCACCAGGAAGGTACTTTGTGCAGAGCCATCCTGCCACAGATAGGTGGCATTGGGGTTGGTAGCATCCAGGAGTAATGTGTGGCCTTCGCAGAGTGTAGTGTCTGTGCTGAAGGGGATGATCGGGAGTGGATTGACTATAAGGGAGACACTGTCTCTATACGTACATCCATCTATGGTGACGTTACACCAATATATTCCTGTTTGTTGAGCGGTTATGATTGGTGATGTTTGTGCTGTATTCCATAGGTAGCTGTCGGCACCGCTGATCGTTGCATTAAATAAGACAGAATCTTTCTGGCAGATGGCGGTGTCATTACCCAGGCTATAGTCGGGTAGCTGCTTGAAATCGACTGAGATAGTATCTCTCCAATTACATCCATTGATGTCGGTAATCTGAAGCCAGTAGTTACCGGCAGTAGAAGTGGTAATGACAGGACTGTTTTCGCTGGTACTCCACAGATAAGTAGCGCCGGGGATAGACGGGGCAGGGGCCAGTTGCAATGGTAAATTGTTACAGATGAGTGTATCATTTCCCAAAGAGAATTGCGGAAGCGGGTAGTTGGCAATGCGAATGGTATCGCTGGAAGAGCAGCCATTCAGTGTAGTGGTTACCCAATAAGTACCCGGCTGGGTTACCACAATGCTGTCGTTGGTTGCCCCTGTATTCCAGATATAGATGGCGCCCATATTACCGGCTGAGAGCACCAGGCTGTCGCCGGTGCAAATGCTGGTGTCTCTTCCTAAGTTAATATCTGTAGCCGAAGCCATAATGGTCTTCTCTACACTATCCTTAAACTGACCGCATCCACTCGTGTAGTAACAGTAAAGCTTAACCGTAAACATACCACCCGTAGAGAATGTATGTGTTGGATTAAAAAGTTTGGAATAATTATCGGTTGCTGAAGCAGGGTCGCCAAAGTCCCATTTGACGGAGTCAATATATCCGGGATTGTCAAACTGAAATTGAAGTGTGGAAGAGTTGCAATCACCGGAAGATTGGAAATCGAAAGTATTGAAGTAGGAAGTTACAAACGAAGGAAGCCCGATCTGAGAGATGCCGGAGCCAAGGTCAATGGCATCCTGCACATACAGGCATCCTGCGCCCTGCACATTAGGATTGTTGATAACGCTCAGTTTGTTTTTAGTATGGTGGGTCTTGTATATTTTCTTGTTATTAGCCAGTTGAAGTGCGTTTTCCAGGTCTGAGGTGGGAATGTAGGAAATAGAATCTACGAAATAGTGCGACTGGGCTATGAGGCTGGAGTCGTGCACCGTGATGTTGTACTGGTTGAGTGTGGTCATGTCGTAGGTTAAGTTTATGAGGTCTGTCATATACACTCTTAGGCCGAGGTCCAGGTATAATAACCTACTGTCAGGAGAGAATTCCACTCCATAGGGTGCAGTAACTACTTTAATTGCTGTGGCGAGGGAGGGGATTGGCGGAATAGAAGAGATTTTAATAACGTTTGAGACGATTCCGGTGCTGTTGTCAAACTTTCCCAGCTCGCAAAACTGATAATAGTTGTGTGCGGCAGCGATTTTTTTTCCGTCAGGCGAAATCTTGAGGTAACCAATTGCGTCTGAACCACCATTGAACGGGTCGCCAATGTAATTTCCTGTAGGAGAAGTTACCGGAGAAGCAGATATTCCGGAAGGAGTTACCAGCCATGCGTAATAATTACTTCCATTGAATTGTCTGGATACTACCCAGATGTCTCTCTTGTTACAGTGATTTACTGCGGTCACTTTCTCACCCACAGGAGTCATGAGTGGAATATTTTTTTGGATAATTGCCCCCAATCCGGCAGCGCTTTTCATATTCACTATGGAATAGCGTAATCCGTTACTCATCCCATAGGCGGTTGTGGTGAAGATATAATAGATGGAATCGTTTCCCGGCTGTGGAACTATAATGGCAGACTGGGTGCTCGAAGGGTGACCATAGAGGTTATACCCATTTTGCATAACCTGGTGGGTCTTATTCCATACCGTAATTCCGTCGGTGTAGAAAAGCAGATTGCCATTGCGGTCGCTGATAGTGGCCACCCCTTCTACGGTAAATGTCTTTCCATCAGTCAGTGTCACCGGATTTCCCGAGGAAAAATTAATACCTGCCAGTTTTCCGAAGTACCAGTTGTCTGCTTCCTTTTGAGAAAAAAGGACAGTGGGGCTTAGGAGTAACAGTGCTAACAGGTATTTCATAAGGTTTAGCTGTATTGATGATTTTTGACGTCATGTAGTTCTCGTGAATCGGCAAGGCAGCGCAGGCATACTTAGTTAGATTAATGTGAATACATTGATTCTCACTCTGTAAAAACGTATTCCCGGGTCATGCAAATGCCTTTTGGGGGCAAGAATGTTGGAAATGTGTTTTCATGGAGCTAAAGGTAATAGATTGAGGTAAGAAGGCGAACTTCTATAATTTTTTTTATACCCCTAAATTCCCGGATCCTTTGGTTCATCTTGTGGTATAGTGCCGGCCGTCATTAAAGAAATGATAGTATATGGCTGTTTATGTGCAATATATGTATATATACTTCTCATGTTATCAATCTTCTG
>JACFNA010000336.1 GCA_019455085.1 Chitinophagaceae bacterium | reverse complement strand
ATTGTTGATAGTTTTTCCTGCATCATTAAGATTGGCAGAGTTTCCGGAATTAATGACTACGTTATCAGGCGCTCCTGTAGAGCCTGGCCAAAATCTTTGACCTGAATTGATATTGTAGTTATACCCTGCATTAAAGACAAGATAACTACCGGCATGGTAAATAAAATCATTATTTCCATCAGCCCATCCACCTCCATCTAATTGAAAAGTACCGTAAACGTTTGTTGTTCCATCATTTTTATAGGTAGCTCCCATTTTGAGTGAATGGCCCGCGTTGATTGTGGTGGTGGTTCCGGAAGTCCTGGTTATTGCAGAGTTGCAGACAACAGCGTGATTAATAACTACATTATCTCCGGAGCCGGGTACTACCCCTCCATTCCAGGTAGTACCATCATTCCAATAGCCATCCTTAGCCGATGTGATTTGGCCAATACTCCGAATACTAAATAATAGAAAAAAGCAAACTAAAGCGGAAATTGTAAATTTATACTTCATTAAATAAACGATTTTGAATTCTGTTCAATTACCGTTTCTCATTAGGGAAATACCAAAAGAACTTAATTGAAAGAAGCATATATTCTTTTCATAAGTTCAGCTAAGTATTCTGGCTAAGCTTTTGGCTTTCAGATAGGGTAGGATACAGATATAAAGATATTAATATATTGTGTATCAATTACGCAATAGTTTTCCACAACCCCCTCAGTTTCAATTTGCTAATATTTAAGAGATTTGGTTTTTATTATAATGTATAATTACCTTACCTTTGCACTCCAAAATTTGAAAAAATGTTTGCTATCGTTAAAATTGCCGGTCAGCAGTTTAAAGTAAATCAGGGACAAAGCCTGTATGTGCCTCATCTGAGCGGAAAGCAGGGAGATACCCTGGAGTTTTCTGATGTGTTATTGCACAGCGACGACAATAAGGTTTCTACAGATACCAAAGTAACTGTGAAGGCAGAAATCCTGGATGAACTCGTAAAAGGAGAAAAGGTGATTGCTTTTAAAATGAAAAGAAGGAAAGGTTTCAGAAAAAAGCATGGCCACCGCACTCAATATACTCAGATCAGGATCACAGAAATTGCATAAGCGTATCCAATTAAAAACAAATAATCATGGCACATAAAAAAGGTGAAGGTTCCGTAAAAAACGGTAGGGATTCACAAAGCAAAAGATTAGGTGTAAAAATTTTCGGAGGTGAAGCTGCTGTCCCGGGTAACATCATTCTTCGTCAGAGAGGAACTGTGTATCATCCCGGAAAAAATGTAGGCCTCGGAAAAGACTTTACCATCTATGCAACTGCAGCAGGTGTGGTGGAATTCAGAAAAACACGTGGAAATAAAACTGTTGTTTCCATCATCGAAAGTGTAGCTGAATAAAAAAAAGTTCGAATAAATTTTTGTAGTATTAAAAATGTTTTTATTTTTAATCATTATTTACTAACAATTAAATTCTAAAAACATGGCAACTGCAAAGAAAGCTGCTCCTAAAAAGGCTGCTGCAAAGAAAGCTGCTCCTAAGAAAGCTGCTAAAAAAGCTGCTCCTAAAAAAGCCGCTAAAAAAGCTGCTCCTAAGAAAGCTGCAAAGAAAGCTGCTCCTAAAAAAGCTGCAAAGAAAGCTGCTCCTAAGAAGGCTGCTGCAAAGAAAAAATAAGAATGTAATATTCTTGCAGATAGAATTTAAAGTCCCGCAATCGCGGGACTTTTTGTTTTTGTACTATCGCTGTAATCCGCTACTGGTGCGTGTGCCGGCGGATGTAGCTCCTGATATGATTATTCCCGACTTGCCCGGCAAAATGGTACTCAGGCTCACCGGGATTAGTTTTTAAATTTATTACCCAGCCCTTCAGGGCAAGGCTATGAGGTCACACTCAGTAGGGGATTTTGCCAAATTTCACTAAGAGTAAAGTGGCTAAAGCCGTACGACTTAAATTCTAATTCCGTTGGATGAAGCCAACGAT
>JACFNA010000335.1 GCA_019455085.1 Chitinophagaceae bacterium | reverse complement strand
AAGCGGAATCTGGGATATCTGGCTGTGAGTTTAGGATTCTATAAAACTTTATTCAGTGCGCCGGGGACTTCCACTTCTTCAGAAATTCCGGCCGAGGAGCAAAAAGAAATGGGATTATCTGAAGGCTTGATCAGATTTTCAATTGGCTTGGATAATGATATTGAACGAACCTACCGAATGATGCGCGAATGTATTGCAGAGATCGGAATATAATCTAGAAGAAGCCGTATTTCCCGGCTTCTTCAGTTTTATAATTTCTCCAAGATAAAGGATGTTTGATCTCGATGTATCTTGACTTGAGGGGATCCACTTAATGATTTCCCTATTCCCCAGTAATAGGATTGATAAGCCTGTAAATCCAATATTTTACTAATTGTTACTGTTCTTCTTTTTAAATCGTCATTAAAGTCGGCCTGGATTGAAGTGTTAGCAATAGAAGTATTGTTTTTGACGAAATGGAACTCAATTAGGTTATTGTTACTATCCGGCGTGGTCTTGGAATAAGTAACTATAAGAGTCAAACGATAAGCTCCTGAGCTGCTTGGGGTCTGGATCGCAGTTGATGAGCATGTGGCGCCATTACATAAACCACTTGTTCCATTACCTATATTGTTCTGTTCATCATATTGGGACAAAGTGACTGTAAAATCGGAATTTACAAAAACCTCTCCAAATGCGCGCTGAGATGGAGCAGTATCTCCGGTTGCCCCTCCACCACTAAGAGCTTTCCATGAATTTCCTCGCCAGTAATAAAACCCCGGTGTAACATCGGCCACGGTGTTGGTATTATAGATCAGGAGACTTTCAACGGGATTCCAAACATTGCTCTGATCGGTAGAACTACTTAATGAAATTCTGGGAATTAAAATTCCCTTATTTGTGGATTGAATATCCAAAACTGCTGATGATGAAGGCGCCGAGGTTCCGATTCCTATTTGCGCGTCATTATTACCTATTCGAATTGTGTTTGGTGCACTCACCGTTGCACCATAACCAATTGCCGTAGAATACTGACCCGATGCCGAAGTTTCTCTACCCAGTGCAGTCGATCCTAATCCTCCAGCTGAAGCTCCACTTCCCAAGGCTACAGAGGAGTGTCCATTTGCATTTGTATTGTATCCCAGTGCCGTTGACTGATGATCTGTAACTTTCGAATCCATCCCTATTGCTATTGACAGATTGCTCCCTGCAGTGGATGCAGAGTGCCCTATAGCCACCGAATTGGAGGTTCCGGCTGCAGATGAAGTTCCTATTGCAATTGCATTGTCAGCATTACTTGTAGCACCCAATCCGAGTGCTATACCTCCACCGGGATGAAATTGGCCGAAATTGTTTCCATTAATTTTAAATTTTAAAGGGTTATAGTTCTGTATTGTTCCTATAAAATCATTGTCTGAAACAACATTTCCCTGAAGACTCCATGCATTTCCGGTTCCCTGACTCCCTCCACCGGATAAAGCTTTCCATAGCGAACCGGACCAAAAATAAAATCCCGGTGTAACGTCGGATGCGGTATTGGTATTGAATACCAGAAGCCCTATGGCCGGCGAAGTAACCGGGGAAGAATTATAACTACCTGTAAGAGAAACCCGGGGAATTAAAATCCCCTTGGTTGTGGAGGTAACATCCAATGCACTTGAAGTATGAGGATTGTCTGTCCCAATTCCTACCTGTCCATAAACATTAAAAAAACCAAAATAAAAACATATTAATAAAACAAAAACCCTTATCATGTTTAACTTTTAATTAACAAAGATATAGATAATGCTATTCATAATCTCCTAATAGTGAGCGTTTTTTTGGACAGGCAACCTTCTAAGGTAACCTCTATAAGTAACACTTAAAACAATAGTCATTTTTTAACATTCGTCGAAAAAAAATCCCTCTACCTTTATTGCATAAAATCAAAAACTATTTTATCTTATGAAATCGAAATTTTTTAAAACTCTTCCCGTAG
>JACFNA010000334.1 GCA_019455085.1 Chitinophagaceae bacterium | reverse complement strand
AGAAAAGGGAGCAATGGATAAGGGGACGGCGCTTTTTGCACTATCAATGCATATTGTCGGGATGGTAGTGATGCGACTACTCAGCGGGAGCGTGTTGCGCAAGGTACCGGAAACAAAGTTGCTATGGGCGTGTCTGGTGATGCTTTTTATGGGAGTGGTACTGATGCAGGTTGGCACAAGCCCTACGGTTATTATTATGGGCCTCATACTTTCAGGAGCCGGCCTTGCCGAAGGTTTCCCCTTGATGCTGGGATTTACGGGTAAGCATTTTGCTCATTTATCGGGCACGGCTTTTAGCTTTGTATTTGTAATTGCCCTTGCGGGTAACATGCTCATAAATTATCTTATGGGAATAATTGTGGATCGATTTGGAGTTGCCCATCTTACCACGGTTGCCTATGTTGAAATTGCCTGTATGGCTTTTCTTTTCATACTGATTATTCAAAAATTAAAAGACAGATAAAATGATGTTAGCAAAACAATGGCTTGCCAATGCAAGAGACGTGATGGCGAAAATTGAAGAAACTCAAATGGGGAATATTCGCAAAGCAGCAGAGATAATGGCGGATAGCATTGAGGCAAAGAGATGGGTACACACGTTTGGTTGTGGCCATGCCACTATACCGGTAGAAGAGATGTATCCGCGTATAGGAGGATTTGTAGGATTTCATCCTATGGTGGAATTGCCATTAACCTTCTTCACTCATATCACAGGGGAGATGGGAGTACACCAGTTTGTTTTTCTGGAGCGTGTGGAAGGGTACGGAGTTGAGATCATGAAGGGATACAATTTTGACACGAGAGATACGATGTGGATTTTTTCTCATTCGGGGATTAATAATGTGAATATCGATGTAGCCCTGGAGGCAAAGAAGAAAGGAATGAAAGTGATAGCCTTCGGTTCTGCCGCAGCAGCTAAAGGGAAGCAGACACGCCATTCGAGTGGGAAAACCATTTTTGATATTGCAGATGTGGTAGTGGATTCCTGTGCTCCGATTGAAGATGCAAGTGTGCCGGTTAAAGATCATCAGGATAAGCTGGGGCCTGTATCTACTATGGCATTTGTAACCTGTGTATGGATGACAGTAACTACCGTTGCAGAAATTTTAGTGGAGAGAGGGTTTAAACTGCACATTCATCCTTCGCATAATGTGCCGGGCGACACTACTGCCAAACAACGATTGGACGAGGCTCTGGCAGTGTATAAAGAACGTATAGGCGGAGTATAGCAGAGGGGGGTATTTTATGGAGCCGTCGTTAAGTAATCTTCGGCGGCTATCTTTTTATAAGTTTTCCTCAGTAGGTACAGCACATCTATCCAATCGATTTCTTCTCCACTTTGATATTTCCCTAAAAGTGAATTTATTTCGGGTGGTGCATTGTCGGGATCTTCAAGAAATGTACTGATTGTTTTCTTTGCATTTCGGCATAGCGTTTCGCGTTCCGCATCAGGCATAGCAATAATTTCATAGACTGCCCACGCAGCGGCGGCGCCGAGCAATAAAGCCGTAAGCTTTTCATTTCTTGTCATGCCAATAACTTTTTTAGTGCTTAGATTTGCAATCTAACCCAAAAATAATCGTTACCCAGTTGAATCGGCTTACAAAATTTTTTTTTCAGTTAGTAGTAATTTGTTTTTTCGCCCCTGCTGTTTTTGCTCAATACTTTAACGCGCGAGATTATCCTCAGAAGTATTTTATCTATCCTGTAAAAGGTGTGCGCATCAGCCTCTCGGCTAATTTCGGAGAGTTGCGGACTAACCACTATCACATGGGGCTCGACTGCCGGACTGACCAGGCCGAGAATAAAACAGTCGTAGCTGCTGCGGATGGATATGTTTCCAGAGTAAGTGTGGGGCCATTTGGTTTTGGCCTGGCAATCTATATTAATCACCCCAATGGGCTGACTACAGTCTATGGTCACCTTAACAAATTTTTTCCGGCTCTTGATCAATATGTGAAACAAAAACAATACGAG
>JACFNA010000333.1 GCA_019455085.1 Chitinophagaceae bacterium | reverse complement strand
AACGCAGTGCACAATGCGCCTCTTCTTCTGTAAGTCCCATTGCCAGCAAAGCGTGTGAAGGTTTAGGTGATCCGGCACGGCATGCAGAACCTGAAGAAAGGCTTATACCTTTCTGGTCCAGAGCAAGAACCACCGACTCTCCACGTATACCAGGCAAAGTCATGTTTAAAGTATTTGGTAATAGTGCCTCTGGATTTCCGTTCATTTTTGCCTCGGCCATTAACTCTCGTATGCCTGCTTCCAACCTGTCTCGCATCCTCTTGATTCTATCCATTTCATGAATGCGCCGTACAGCCAGTTCTGCGGCTTTACCGAGCCCCACAATTCCTAACACATTTTCTGTCCCTGCACGCATTCCACTCTCCTGTTTACCTCCATTCACTAAGGGTTCCAGAACAATTCCTTTACTAATATACAAAGCACCAACACCCTTCGGACCGTATAATTTATGCCCTGACATTGTAAGCAAATCCACGCCAAGAGCTTCCACATCTATTGGGATCTTACCAACCGCCTGCACACAATCAGAATGAAATAGAACGTTGCGTTCCTTCGCTATACGGACCAGAGCTGCTATAGGATTAATAGAACCTGTCTCATTGTTCGCCATCATCACACTTATCAGGCATGTTTTTTCTGTGATTGCTGATTTCAAATCTTCCGGATTAAGCTTCCCGGTTTTATCAATTTTAAGGTATGTTACCATAAATCCATGTCTTTCAAGCCACTCGCATGTATTGATAACTGAAGGATGCTCTATGGTGGTTGTAATAATATGGTTTTTAGAATTCCAGTTTGCAAAGGCCACACCCTTTACAGCAAGGTTATTGGCCTCGGAACCACCACCGGTAAATATTATACGCCTTGCAGTACAATTGAGCAGCTGAGCCACACTCCGACGTGCCGCCTCAACTGCAAACCGAGCATCTTTTCCCTCGGTATAGATGCTCGAAGGATTTCCGTGACCATTCTCTATAAACTGCAGCATTATTTTCTTTACTTCAGGGTCAAGGGGAGTGGTGGCATTGTGGTCAAGATATATACGCTTCTCAATGTGCCGAGGCTTTACACTGGATTCTACCATGCCAGCAGTATCACAGTATTCACCGGAATCTACTTCAACTATTTTCTCTCTTTCTGTTGCCTTGGCCACGTCACACAGAAGGGTTTTATATACAGGGAAGCCTGAGATTGGATCATATCGCTGGAGATCTGTTAATTCATTTACATTGCAGTTCTGCCACTTCTCCGGTCCAACCGGTCCTCCACCACCCATATTGGCATCAATGGCGCCCTGAACAATATCATCAGTAACCAGCGCACACATCGTAACTGTACCGCGCTTTGTCATAATATTTACCAGATCTCCACTCTTAATGTTACGGGCTTCCGCATCCAGGGTATTAATCGTTACAGTCGGTTCGGGTCTTTCTTTCAGTAATCCGGATATACCATGATGCTGAGAACGGAAATCCGTGGTTACTCGCGACCCCGAATTGAAAACAAGTGGAAATTCCTCTGCAAGATCAGGCTGTGAATGAGGGCCTTCTCCCGGTTCTGTGTAGATGGGTAAAGGATCATAACCGTGCTCCTCAAGTATAGTTGAAGCTATTTCAAATTTTCCTGTTGGGGTATCAAATCCGGGCTTACCATCAGTGCGCAATAATCCCTTTTCCCATTTCTTATACTGCATCATTACTGTAGGCGTCTGCACCGTTCCTTTTGCATGCTGAACATCTTCCAGTGCGAATCCTGAACCCTTTAATACATGCCTAAGGAGCTCTTCCTCATTCTTCGGATAAAGGTGTCCATATCCAAGTCTCCTTGCCAGTTCCGACAGGATAAAGAAATCATTGCGAGCTTCTCCAACAGGCTCAATAACCTTCTCTCTGATTCGAAAGATTGGACCATATGTCATGTATGATTCAATTTCATACATGGTAGTTGCCGGAAGGACAATATCTGCATAAGCGGCATCTGCCG
>JACFNA010000332.1 GCA_019455085.1 Chitinophagaceae bacterium | reverse complement strand
GGTGAACGACATTATACCCCCAAAGTCTTTCTTGTTGAGCAGGTATCTGTCGGCCACTATATCCAGCTTTCTGACTTTCAACGGGTCATAGGCAATGATTTTATTCATATCAAAAATAGGCACACCATCCAGTAAGACGAGTGGGGCTGCATTGGTAATCATATAATCTACACCCATGTATTTCCCGAGGTCAGTCAGTTGCCTGCTCAGCATTTGGAAGGAATAATCTTTCTGTTTGATTCTCACATTCACTTCCTGCACATATTCCCTCAGCACTTCTTCCATAGTGGTGAATCGTTTGAAGTTGTCAAGGAGGTAAGTTTTGTAAGGAGTGCCAAAGAAGGGCGTACTGTCTTTTGCAGGCGCTGGTGATGTAGTGAAAATGCCTGCAGTGGAAAAGTTATGTTGAAGTACAATATTCTGGTGCATGGGTTCTATCGCCTTCAGTATGCCCTGGGGTAAAGGACGGTAGGCAAACTCCTGGGTTCGTTCTGTAGGTACAAATGACTTTGATAATGTGAGCTGCACCTTTCCCTGAAAAGCAGTATCAGTAGTCAGTATTAACTGATCAGGGCCGTAGAGATTTCGGAGATTAAAGTACGCATTACCTTCATCGTCAGAATAGCTTAATCTTGTTTGCGGTGTAGTACCTAAGACAGATATATACACGGGGATTTCACCCTCGGGTTTTCCACTTGCTTTATCCGTAACCTTTACCGTCAGGAAATGTCCGGCAAACTCAGGAGTGCTGACTTTCTGCCCCTTGCTAATAACTATATTGCTTTTCAATACAATCAGATTGTTTACGACTTCAGGGTTTGCGTCAATATAAATTCTGTCGATAGGTTCGGTAAGGGAGGTTGCCAAATAGTCATCAATGTGGACGCTGCCTGAACCCGGGTCAGATTGTCTGTACACTGCAACAGAAAGAGATGTAGGAAATTCCTGCTGCGTCTTTAGTTGTTCCAGGTTAATCTGCACATTATTTCTGTGACTATATGATTTCCTGTCTGTGTCAATTTGTAGTAGCTGCTGTGTAGCCGGGGCACGATAAATCCACTTATGATACTTTTCCTCCCTGAGTGAATTATATAGCCTGATTTCAGATACGCCATACGGAATGGTAGTCTTAGGAATTGTGATGGTAGCTGTTTTCCTGTCTGGCGCAATGGAGCCTGAATAGCTGATTTGGTTCCCCTTGTTGATTATGAGATAAAGCGTTTCGTATCCCGAATTGTTAGTTTGTGTTTCCACCAGAAGATTGTCGCCCGATTCTTTTGTAGAGATATAGTAACCAGGCCCGGCCGTTACGGATAATTCCTTTTCAACGCTTTTTCCCTGATTGTTTGCGATTACAGCAAAATATTTTAGTCTGGCATCCGGCACAAAACTGAATGATCCTGCACCTGCATAGTCAGGTGCAAATTTCAGAACGGTATCACCTGATTCGGTTTTAAGGTATCCGTAAAAATTATTTTGATTTCCATATCTGAATATTACGCTGTTTTGAATACCACTTATCAGCCTGCCATTTTCAGGGACTACACTAAAAGTGGAGATTGCACTTTGGAATGCCAGCGTATCCAGTGGCCGCAGGGTATTGATAATGGTTAACTGTTGTTCGAAGAAGCTTTCAGGTGTGCTTTCCATCCAATAAGTATAAGCGCGTAACTTGTAGTAGCCTGAAGCAAATTGGTATGAAATGTTGAAAGAGCCTGTGCCCATACCTTCGCTTGCCTTAATTCTGGTTTGCCATACAGGTATGTTCTCGTTATTTAAGAGTTCCACATATATGGTGGCACTGATGTCCTGTAATTGTTGTGTATAACGGTTAAGTACATAGGCTTTAAACCAGATTGTTTCACCAGCTACGTAGAGAGATTTGTCAGTGTGGAGAAATACGGTTTCAGCCATGAAATTCGCATTCCGGATGTTCGCTTCGATTTCAGAGAGTACCTGTTGTTGTGCTCCGGCTGAAATTGATAGTGA
>JACFNA010000331.1 GCA_019455085.1 Chitinophagaceae bacterium | reverse complement strand
AGAATACGAAGACAAGAAAATAAAAAACAAGTACTAAATATACCTGTCTGTCACACCTTCAATGGATCTACCGGAGCCGGCAGGTCGTTGCTAACCTCTTCATTATACTCCAGAATAAAATTATTCATCCCTTCACCGATTAGGATCTTAAGGAAGTTTTGCTGAATCAACTCAAGCATATTCAGAAACAGGAATAGCGCATGAATTCGGTTTTCGCACAAATCAAATATTTTCTCAAATGAGATACTTCTGTGTGCCTTTACCAATTCGAATACATATTTACGGGCTCCTTCCATAGTATAATTGTAACGGATAACCGTGTGTACAGGTTTGTTATGCTTATCATGAAGCCGCCTGGCTACCTTCTCAAATGCACGCATTAATTTGAATAAGGTCACAGACTGGATTTCAGTGCCTTCAGACGCTTCCTCGCCCACCCAGAACATCTCCGCCTGTATATTCCCTCTCCTGAATCTCATCATTCGGTCGTCTTCCATTTTTGACATCCCCCTGGCGGCCTCCTTGTACCGTTTATACTTGATGAGTTTATCTGCCAGTTCCTGTCTCGGGTCTATCTCATTACCCTCACTGTCCAGCTCTTTTCTGGGCAGCAGCATTCTGGCCTTGATATGCATGAGGGTACTTACAAAAAGGATAAATTCACTGCTCAGTTCAATATTCAGCGACTCGTTTTGGCGGATATATGAAAGGAAATTATTGGTAATCTCGGTTATCGGAATATTATAAATATCCAGTTCATCTCTCTCAATGAAAAACAATAACAAGTCGAAGGGGCCTTCGAACTGAGGGAGTTTTATCTGATATATTTCCTGCTTCATTATTTTCTTGTGGCAGCGAAAGTAAACTTTTCTAAGGCAGTAAAGTGTAATTCTACCCTAAAAATAATCCCCATCCTACCCTCCAGCAAACTGTACCTGTCTGCTTTCAGAAAAACAATTCCCCCTGAGACAATGTTTCTGTCTTTCAATATACCTTTGCCCTTCATCCCTGTTGGAAAAACAGTAATTCTGAAAAATATGGCTACACACCCATTTGAGAAATTCATCGGCAAAAAAAGCAATGCTGCCATTAAAGAGAAGTTTAAGCAGGAAAGGAAGGCAGCCAAGAAGGTGAGAGCAGCAGAAATCGCTGAATACCTGAAGGTTAAGAAGGAAAAAAAATACGCCAGGCAGGAAAATCAATCCACCCCAACCCCCAAAAAAGCCGCTCCCGGGAAAGGAAATAACCCGGAACCCATGCCTCTGAACAAGTTTTTGGCACACTGCGGTGTGGCTTCACGAAGGGAGGCTGTTTCCATCATCAGGGAGGGCGCTGTAAAAGTAAATGGGGAAGTAGTGATAGATCCGGCTCACAGGGTGACTGAAAAGGACAAGGTTACCCATCTGGGCAAACCACTCCACGTCGTCAATAATCTGGTATATATCCTGCTCAACAAACCCAAAGACTATCTAACCACTACCTCTGACCCGAAAGATAGAAAGACCGTCCTTCACCTCATCAAAAAAGCTACCACAGAAAGAGTGTATCCCGTGGGAAGGCTTGACAGAAATACTTCCGGTGTCTTATTAATCACTAATGACGGCGAACTGACCCAGAGACTTACCCACCCTTCGTTCAATGTGGAAAAACTCTATGAAGCCAAACTTGACAAACCACTCACAAAAGCACATTTTGACAAGATCCTGGCCGGCCTCCAACTGGAAGATGGAGAGATTCATGCAGATGCGTTGGGGTATCCTGACGAGAAGGACAAGAGTATTGTGGGGATAGAAATGCACAGTGGCCGGAACCGCATTGTAAGAAGAATCTTTGAGCACCTCGGCTACGAAGTGAAAGCGCTCGACAGAGTAATGTATGCCGGACTCACAAAGAAAAACGTAGAAAGAGGCAGATGGCGATTTCTGAAAGATAATGAAATCCGCATCCTAAAACACATTAATAAGAAAGGCGCTAAACCGAAAAAGTAGTAGTGAGATAC
>JACFNA010000330.1 GCA_019455085.1 Chitinophagaceae bacterium | reverse complement strand
CTTCCCAGAAAATGGTTAAACAAGGCCGGTATCGGGAGGATACAGATCTTTGCAAATGGCACTAACCTCTTGTGTATTTCCGGTATGAAGGAACAAGACCCTGAGCAAAAATCACTGGACTCCTATCCATTGATGAAAACCTTTACAGGAGGAGCATACGTTAACTTCTAAATTATTGGAAAATGAAAATATTTATGCGTTATAAAATAATACAGATATTGCTCTGCTTTTTATTTGCAACTACAATATCCTCAGGATGTAAAAAGGTGTTGGATTTGGAAGATAAAGCTCATTATCCCGCAAGTAGCATTTTTGGTGATGAAGCTACTGCCAATGCATATCTGAGTAATCTTTATTCACTTACTTTTAGCGGGTGGCCGCTAAACATGGGAAACAATGCCGATGAAAGTGGAACAATAAATGGAGATGGATGGATCACCACCGATAATAGTGTGATGAAATTTTGGCCTTACGATGCTATCAGGAAGATCAATATCCTGTTGCAGGAAATGAGCACCAGTGCTCTTCTCCAAGAAAAAAAAGATCCGATGGTGGGTCAAGCAAAGTTTTTAAGAGCATTCTTATATTTTAAGATGATATATTACCATGGGGGTGTACCCATTATAGAAGTACCCCAAGACTACCAGACAGATGACCTTATGGTAGCCAGGAATTCCACGGCGGAGTGTTTTGATTTCATTATGAAAGATCTTACTGAAGCTGAATCAGTACTCCCAATTAAATATGATGGCAGTGATCGTGGCAAAATTGACCAGGCATGTGTAAAAGCTTTTAAGGGAAGAGTGTTGTTATATAAAGCTTCGCCGCAGTTTAATCCATCCAATCCTTATGATAATGCATATTGGACAGACGCTTATAATGCTAATAAAGCAGCGAAAGATTTTCTTGATCTGAACGGGTATGGCTTACTTGAAAATTATACAGATGTATTTGAAACGAAGGGGCACAAAGAAAATATCCTGTCTGTTATTTATACCAATCCTGGCAAAACAAACGGTCGTGGTGAGGACGCACTACGTCCTTTATCAGAATCAAGAAGTGCTACCGGTGGTGATCAGCCGATATGGGCAATGGCAGAAGCATTTCCCATGAAGGATGGTAAAAAGCCAGGTGATCCAACGTCTGCCTATACCTATAATGTACAAACCTTTTGGAAAAACAGGGACCCGAGATTTGATGCTACCATCGTATGGAATGGGGCTATTTATGAACTGAGCGGCAAAGCAGGCCGACGTCAGTATACTATGTCAGGAATCGCCCAATCAACGGATGCATTTGGGTATATCATACAAGGTGAAAAACAATATCGTACGGGATTATATTGCAGGAAAGGTATAATGGAGCAATTGCCTTCAACACAGGTTACGTTAAGTGATGTGGACTGGCCGGAAATACGGTATGCAGAAGTATTGTTTAATTATGCCGAAGCAGCAAACGAAACGGGGAAAAGTAACGAGGCGATTGATGTGTTAAAAGCCATTCGTCATCGGGCCGGTATTGAAGCGGGAGGTGATGGTATGTACGGGCTGAAGAGTGGGATGACAAGGGAAGAAATGCGCCAGGCAATACTGGATGAAAAATATGTGGAGTTTATGTTTGAAGGCAAGCGTTTCTGGGATCTTCGTCGTCACCGCATGTTCAACAAATTGGATGGTATGCGCAAATATGGGATAATGGCGATAAAGGTGAATGGTCATACAATGGAACATATAACTGTAGATGATATTGCCCAAGCCAATGCTTTCGAGCTTTTGCCCGAATCATTCGAGTACGAGGTCGTTGAATTGATTACTAATGGCCCGACTCAAATGGTGATGCCGGATAAATATTATTTCTTCCCGATCCGCTTGTCTAATATTAATCAAAATCCTAACTTAAAGCAGAATAAAGAATGGGGAGGGGACTTTGACCCTGTGTTGCATTGTAAGCACCCGACCAATACCCTTATTGTGAGTTCAAAATTTTCCGTTAGGAAGAA
>JACFNA010000044.1:5845-19133 GCA_019455085.1 Chitinophagaceae bacterium | reverse complement strand
AAGAGCGGAACGGTGATTTTCAGACACGATGAAGATTAATCGTACTTTCCTGTTTTGGAATTTCGGATATCAATTGCTGATTTCAGATTTCTTAAGGCATTAATATTAATGCCCGGCCTGGTTGGGTTTAGGTTATAAATTTATTATCCCGCCTTTAAGTGTGGGGTAGTGAAAATCGCAAACAAAAGAGGCCCTGGCTTTGTTTTGAATAATTTAACCGGACAACTTTGAAAAATTAATTTTTTTTCTGAAAGTCCACTCCTATATTTGCACTCCCTAAAATGGGAGCATAGCTCATCCTGGATTATCAGGAAGTGCAGATCAAACAGCTGGTTGGCTGAAGAAACTGTACGCCGGGCGATGTAAGTTCTTAAAAATAATGGGAGCATAGCTCAGTTGGTTCAGAGCATCTGCCTTACAAGCAGAGGGTCCGCGGTTCGAGCCCGTGTGCTCCCACAGAAAAAGCCTCGCAGTTTTTGCGGGGCTTTTTGTTTTGTAATATTTGCTGAATGGCTGAATCCCGGTGACCCGGGATTTGATTTGCCAGATTGCCGTATGCCGGAGGGAGTTGAAACCTGGAATATATTTTCCGGTGTGCAATGAAAAGTGATCAGGCATATTGATCTTTGATTAGCTGATTCAACCTAAATCCTTATTTTTGGCAGCCCTATAAGAAACTTTATGATTGCCTATCTCATCGGTAAGTTCACTTACAAATCGCCTGCTACAGTGCATGTAGAGGTGCATGGCGTGGGATACGAGGTAAATATCAGCCTGAACACGTATTCGAAGATTCAACATCTGGAAGAAGGAAAATTGCTGATCTATTATCAGG
The DNA here is from genome assembly GCA_019455085.1 of Chitinophagaceae bacterium. Lineage (GTDB taxonomy): Bacteria > Bacteroidota > Bacteroidia > Chitinophagales > Chitinophagaceae > Ginsengibacter. The sequence goes on along the minus strand of JACFNA010000044.1, from coordinate 18,298 downwards.
TGAAAGAAGATGCACATACATTATATGGATTTTCGGAGGCGGCTGAAAAAGAAATGTTTACATTGCTCCTCAGTGTATCCGGAGTGGGGGCAGCCACTGCCAGAATGATGCTTTCCGGTATGAAACCTGATGAGATCACTTCAGCTATAGCCATGAATAATCCCAGGGTGCTGGAAAGTGTAAAAGGAATAGGGAAAAAGACGGCGGAAAGATTAATTTTGGAACTGAAAGACAAAATAGGCAAAGTCTCAGAAAATCAGGCCATTTCAGGTACGGTGTATAACAATACTTTGAGCGTTGATGCGTTAAATGCATTGGTAGCTCTTGGAATTTCGAAACCGATAGCTGACCAGGCCATTAAAAAAGTAACTCAATCTGATAATTCTATAACTGATTTAGAAGAACTCATTAAAAAAGCGCTCAAAGCCATTTGACCCAATTCTACCCAATAATTTGACTGTTGGATGCTCCTGAAGAAGAATTTTAATCTCCTTAAAGGATTAAAAAATATTGGTTTATTGCTGGTGATAGCAACGAACGGGGTATCTTTTGCATCTGCCCAGGTCAATACAAACACACGAAAGGCGGCTAATGACACCCTGCCATTCAGGATTCAGGACAGGCGGGGAGATTTTCTCTCAGGCCGTACTTCCATTTTCGACCTTAAGAAGCCTGCCAACATCACCGACTCAGTAGCTTATGATCCGGCAACCAGGACCTATACTGTTTTTGAAAAGATCGGCGATCGGTATTACAGAATTCCCACTTCCTATACACAAGAGGAGTTTCTGGCGCTGATGGGAAGAAAGCAGGAAGAGAATTATTTCCAGCAACGAAGTAATACCCTCAGCATGCTGAACCGCGGCAACATCAAGCCTAAACTTTCTCTGAAGGAAAGCCTCTTTAACCGGTTATTCGGCAATGGAAAAATTGATATCCAGCCACAAGGTAATATTGATATTACTGCCGGGTATCAGGGACAAAATATTAAAAATCCTACACTTCCTGAGCGCGCACGAAAGAATGGTGGTTTTGATTTTGACATGAGTGCCCAGCTCAATGTAAATGCCAATATCGGAGACAAACTAAAGTTTCCAATCAGCTATAATACGCTCGCTAACCTCGACTTTATGAACCAGTTGAAACTGGATTACTCGGGGAAGGATGATGAAATCATCAAACGCTTTGAAGCCGGTAATGTATCCCTGCCCAGCAAGAGTACACTGATACCCGGGTCGCAGTCGCTGTTTGGCGTAAAGACACAGTTGCAATTTGGCAAGCTGTTTATCACCGGTGTGGTATCGAGCCAGAAGTCACAAAGAGAATCCGTGAATTTGCAGGGTGGATCAGCTTCTCAGGAATTTGAATTTAAGGCAAACGACTACGAAGAAAACAGACATTTTCTTGTAGGCCAGTACTTCAAAGAGAATTATAATAAAGTGATGAGCAATCTGCCGGCTGTAACTACACCCGTACAGATACTCAGGATGGAAGTCTGGGTGACCAACAAGAACAGCGTTACCCGCGATACCAGAGAAGTGGTAGGACTGATGGATCTTGGAGAAGATAATCCTTATTTTCCTTTTACTGTTACCGGCAGTCTGCCTGATAATAATACCAATGATGAGTATAGCCGTATCATCAGTAATCCTAACAGCCGGAATGCAGCTCTGATTACCAACCAGCTTATCACAATGGGGTTGAGTCCGGTTCAGGATTTTGAAAAAACTTATGCCCGGAAGCTCGATAGCACCCAGTACATTTACAATCCTCGTGTGGGCTTTGTGTCGCTGAGTCAGCCGCTTCAGGCCGATGAGATACTTGCGGTAGCCTATCAGTATTCCTATAACGGAAAGATATTTCAGGTGGGTGAGTTCTCGACTGATGTACCTCCGGACTCTGCTTCGAGCAATCAGAAAATATTATTCCTAAAACTATTGAAAGCCACTTCGCAGCGGCCCAACCTGCCTATCTGGGGCCTGATGATGAAGAATGTGTATAGCGTAGGTTTTGGTACGCTCGATCGTCAGGATTTTGAGCTCAATGTATTATACGACCAGCCGGGATACGGAGCCAAGCGCTACATTCCTTTCGGCGATCTGAATCAGGGTACTCCATTGATCTCACTGGTGAACCTTGACAGGCTGAACAATCAAAACGACCCCCAGCCTGACGGTATGTTCGATTACGTGGAGGGTTACACGGTTTTAGGACAATACAGCAGGGTGATATTCCCATTGCTGGAACCTTTTGGCCGCGACCTGTCCGGCAAGCTGTTCTCAAATCCTGCAAATGGGGTAGACAGTCTTTACTATCCGCTCTACGATAGCATTAAGGCTACAGCCGTTAACCAGTTTCCTAATCTTGACAGATTCCTCATCAAAGGTTCATCAAAGACTTCGGCTTCTTCAGATATCAGTATTGGGTATAACATTCCGCCCGGATCTGTGACGGTATCAGCAGGAGGACGTCAGCTCGTGGAGAATATCGACTATACAATAAATTATGATCTGGGTACCATTAAGATTATTAACCAGGCAATCATTAATGCGGGCTTGCCTGTACAGGTGAATTATGAGAATAATGCGGCCTTTGCCATGCAGCAAAAGAGTTATCTGGGGCTCAGGCTTGATTACCTGCTTAAGAATACGGCTAAAGAACAGATATCTATCGGCGGTACGATTGTAAGGTTAAGTGAAAGGCCATTCTTTACCAAAGTAGATTATGGAGAGGATCCGATCCGCAATACGATGTATGGGCTTGATGTCAGCTACCGCAGGGATATGCCACGGCTGACCAAGGTGTTGAACAAGCTGCCATTTTATAATAGTAATGCACCATCTACCGTCACCGGATATGCGGAAGCGGCATTCTTCAAGCCAGGTCACGCACCTCAGATAGGCAGAGGGAAAAAAGGAATTATTTATATAGACAACTTTGAAGGCAGCCGGAGCAACATCGACCTCAGGTTCCCGCCTATTAGCTGGATGTTGTCATCAACTCCTGAGGGGGCCACCGATGAATTCGGAAATATTTTGTTCCCTGAAGCCACCGTATCTAATTCGCTTGATTATGGTAAAAACCGGGCGGCACTTGCCTGGTATCAGATAGAACCTACGTTGCAGGATCACAAGAATATGAACAATCCGCTCCGCGGTGATAAAATTGGGCTTTCTGACCCAAGGGTGCGTATGGTTTCGCAGACAGAGATCTTTCCGCAGAGAACTACGGACTTTGGACAGAACCAGTTGATCACTTTCGATTTGTCGTTCTATCCGCAAGACCGTGGCCCCTATAACTATGAAACGGATCCTTCTAAGATTAATGCTAATGGCAAACTCCTGCAACCGAAATCGAAGTGGGGAGGACTGATGCGATCGCTTGACCAGACAGATTTTGAAACGGCAAATATTGAGTATATCGAAATGTGGGTACAGGATCCATTTATCATGAACCCGACGAGTAGCGGAGGTAGGTTTTATATCAACCTCGGGAATATCTCGGAAGATGTACTTAAAGATTCGAGAAGATTCTACGAAAACGGACTGCCTACTCCTAACCTGCCCGCTCAGGTCGATTCCTCAATCTGGGGTGTGGTTCCACGCAACCCGACACAGGTAACCAATGCCTTCAGCAATGATCCGCGCGACCGGCCTTATCAGGACGTGGGGTTTGACGGGCTTACAGATTCATCGGAGAGAGCCGTGAGGATGAATGATTATCTCAATGTGCTGGCTGCTAATTTTGGAACCAGTTCCAAAGTATATCAGGATGCACTGGCTGACCCTTCAGCAGATAATTATCATTATTACCGTGGAGATAATCTGGATGCGCAAAATGCAGGTATCCTTACCCGTTATAAGAAATATAATAACCCTCAGGGAAACTCACCATTGGCAGATAATAATTCTCAATTCTCTTCAGCAGCCACGATGTATCCCGACCAGGAAGATGGCAATAAAGACAATACCCTGAATGAGACGGAGGAATATTTTCAGTATATGGTGATACTGAAACCGCCCACTTCACCGGAGATGACCATTGGCGCGAACTATATCGTGGATAAGAAGGTGGTAGGCGTTAAGTTGCCGAATGACAGTGTGAGAAATGAAACCTGGTATCAGTTCAGAATCCCTATTAACAGCTACCGTCAGAAGGTGGGAAATATTCCGGATTTTAAATCTATCAGATTTGTCAGGATGTTTTTAACAGGGTTTGAGGATAGTGTAACCGTGCGTTTTGGTAAACTCGATCTTGTGCGTAATACCTGGCGTAAATTTCAGTTTAAGCTCGATACTACAGGTAACTACACAGCTACTGATATCAATGACTTTAATGTGGGAGCAGTTAATATCGAAGAAAATGATAAGCGTCAGCCGCTACCATATCGTACACCCCGCGACATTGAGAGAGATCAGATTTTGAGCAATAATGGGGTGAACCTGCTGCAAAACGAACAATCGCTCTCGTTACAGTTTAACAACCTCTCTAAAGGTGATGGAAAGGCAGTGTTTCAGACTTTTGCCAACAGAGACCTCAGGCAGTTCAAGAAAATGGAGCTCTATATCCATGCAGAGAAGGATGGAGAGACGACGCTCAACGATAGGGATCTCACGGCGGTAATTCGTATTGGAAGCGATTTTGTAAACAACTATTATGAGGTAAGGATACCGCTGCAGCTTACCCCTTTGAATTCCGGGCTTAACCCCAATAGTGATGCCTATAATGATACCCTCTGGATTAAGTCTAACAGGCTTGATCTGGACCTTGCTACGCTGACTGCGATCAAAACTGAAAGGAACCTGTCTAACGTACCTATAAATGCACTCTTCTCCCAGTTGCAGGCTAACGGTCATACTTATTCTGTAATGGGTAACCCGAATTTGGGAGAAGTGAAGGGGATACTGATGGGAGTGGAGAATACGAATGCTACTTCCGCTACGGGAGAACTCTGGTTTAATGAACTGCGCCTTTCTTCTATTGACGATAAGGGAGGCTGGGCAGCGCTTGCCAGGCTGGATGCCACCCTTGCCGACCTGGGCACACTGAGCGTATCTGCCAATGCCCACAGCAGCGGATTTGGTAATCTGGAACAGAAGATTAACGAGCGATTCAAAGATAATTTCCTGCAGATAGATGTAGCAGCTAATCTTGAACTCGGCAAGTTGTTGCCAAAGGAAGCGGGGCTTTCCATCCCATTCTTTGCCAGCGTATCACAAATTACCAGTGCGCCTGAGTACGACCCATTCGATAAAGACCTTAGATTAAAAGAGAAACTGAGGAATGCACAAACCGCACACGAAAGAGACAGCATCAGAAAGAATGCAGTAGATTATGCCAACTCAAAAACTGTGAGCTTCACCAATGTGCATAAGAACAGGACAAATGACAAAAAGCCACAGCTCTGGGATATTGAAAACTTCGACTTTAGCTATGCCTTTACCAAGACTGAAGCGCGCAGCCCACTGATTGAATATAATATTGTGACCAAGCAGAGAGGCGGCTTTGCGTATAATTTTGCCCCTCAGCCGAAATTTATTGAGCCCTTCAAAAAAATGTTTAAAAAAGGAAAGACCCATTGGTTTGACCTAATCAAGGACTTTAACTTTAATCCGGTTCCCAATCAGATTTCATTTAAAGCGGATATTTTCAGGCAGTTTGGGGCGATCAAACCCCGTAGTATTGGTGTTGAGAAGTATCCTACCCCCGAAACATTTGACAAGTACTTCACCTTCGATAGAAACTACATTTTCAAATGGCAATTGACCCGATCGCTCAATCTTGATTATATGGCACTTAATAATGCGAGAGTTGATGAGCCTTTCGGAAGAATAGATACAAAGCCCAAGAAAGATACAATCCGCAAAAACTTCTGGAAGGGTGGTAGGAACGTGGCATTTAATCAGACAGCCAGCATCAGCTATTCTGTGCCTTTAAGTAAGTTCCCGATTACCGACTGGACAACTCTTGATCTGAGATATACGGCTAATTACAGATGGTTGGGGGCTAGCCGGCTTGCAGTTGATCTGGGAAATTTCCTTGAGAACGGGCAGCAGGAAGAAGCGAACCTGCAGATGGACTTCACCAAGTTGTATTCTAAGAGCAAATGGCTTAGATCGCTGGATGAGCCGAGGAAGCAGGAGGGCGACACCTCTCAGAAAGCAGGTGGAGCAGGAAACTCAGGTGTCCTCCGTGCATTTGGGAAACTCCTTACAAGCATTAAAACAGTGACCGGAAATCTGTCGCTCAACAGTAATACGCGCCTGCCGGGCTATACGGATAGCACGCAGTTTATCGGGCAGGACTTTAAGAGTATGGCGCCGGGACTGGATTTTGTATTTGGGGCACAGCCTGATACCAACTGGCTCAACAGGGCAGCTGCAAAAGGGCTTATCACCAAAGATTCCAATTTTAATGATCTGTTTGTACAGTCATTTGACCAGCGACTGGCACTGGGCGCACAGTTGGAGCCTGTCCGCGATTTGATCATCAATTTGAATCTGGAAAAGACATTCTCCAAACGGTATTCTGAAACCTTTAAGGATACTACAGGCAGTGGAGGTGCATTCTCGCATCTGAGTCCTTATGCTTCCGGTAGTTTCAATGTTACTTATATTGCTTTTAATACTCTTTTTGAGAAATATGATCCCAATCGGATATCCGCCACCTTCAATAAGTTTGAAGAATACAGGTCGGTGATTTCAAAAAGGCTGGGTGAACAGAATAAATATAATCAGCAGGCAGGAAATCCGATAAACCCTGACGGATACGCTTTAGGATATGGACGCTATGCGGTAGATGTACTTGTGCCTGCTTTCCTTGCAGCTTATACGGGACAAGACCCTTCTAAAGTTTCACTCATCAGGCAGCAGAATGAGAATATTAAATCGAACCCCTTCAGAAATATAATGCCAAAGCCCAACTGGAGAATCAGTTATACCGGGTTAAGCCGTATTCCGGGGCTCGATAAAATATTCAACAACTTTACACTCAATCATGCATACACAGCCTCGGTGGGTATGAACAATTTCACTTCGGCATTGCGCTACCAGGATATCGACCGTTTAAATTATCCGTCGTTTATAGACTCGGTTTCAGGAAACTATATTCCGTACTTTCTAATTCCAAACATCACTATCCAGGAGCAGTTTGCCCCCTTACTGGGAATCGATATGGGCTTTACCAATCAGCTTAACCTGAGATTTGACTTTAATAAATCCCGCCAACTGAGCTTAAGCCTGGTCGACTTTCAATTGAGTGAAGTGCGTTCCACTGAGTACACCTTCAGCGGCAGTTACCGCAAACGGGGAATGAAACTACCATTCAGGCTGCCTTTTATGAAGAGTGAATCCAAAACCCTCGAAAACGAAATTCGATTCCAACTGGATGTGCGTATTAGGGATAATGTGACAAGCAATAGCAGGCTGGATCAGCAAAGCAGCTTTGCGACAAATGGCAGCAAAGAGATATCTCTGAGCCCCACTATCGACTATTACATCAGCAATCGGGTGAATGTGAAGTTCTACTTTGATCAGCGAAGGATTAATCCTTATATCTCATCGTCAGCCCCTACGGTAGATACGAGGGCAGGAGTACAAATCAGAGTTTCCCTGTCGCAATAATTGACAGGCACTTTGTGTAACTTTTATCTTGAGTATTGTAATCTTTATTCCCGAAGCTATTGCCGGCAGCGTTATCTTGTAAGGACACCATGCAATGAAAGAAGACTTTACTGTACCTCATACATAGTCGTGCACCTTACCATTTACCATGCCATGAGATGACATGATGCGAGTATGGATAGTTTATCCCACTACACTTGCCGATTGCTAAATTTGAGGTGTTGTTAAGCCCGAAGGGCTTTAATTTGAATAGCCCCTGGCGGAGCCGGGGGGGTAAATAGTTGTAGAATCAACCCTGAAAGGGTTGAACAAATAATAATAAAATGGGAAGTTACCGTCAAATCTTTTATCAAATTGTTTTCGGAACAAAAAATAGGGAAATGACTTTATCAGAGAATCACGAGACTGATTTGCACAAATACATCTGGGGCATTGTTACGAAACACAAGTGTAAACTTTACAGAGTCAATAGTATGCCCGACCATATACACATTTTTTCTGATTTACACCCCGGAATTTGCCTGAGTGATTTTGTAAAGAATATCAAAGTTGCAAGCAGTATCTGGATGAAGAATAGCGGAAAGTTCCCATTGTTTTATGGCTGGCAGGATGCTTACGCTGCTTTTACTTATTCGGTTAGAGAAAAAGACATGATCATTAATTACATTAAGAACCAAAAGGAACACCATAAAAAGGAAAGTTTTTTTGATGAATATAAGCGCCTGTTGGTTGAAAATGGAATTGCGTTTGATGAAAAATATTTGTTGTAAAATGTTCAACCCTTTCAGGGTTGGAATAACAATTCATTCGTTACCCCCGGCCTAGCCGGGGGCTATTATTGTTAAAGCCCTCCGGGCTATAAAAGACTTTTCGTTTACCAGCCCCCCAAATTATTAATTAGCCCAACCGGTTGTGTAGCAAGCGCTTTTCCTTTTTCAAAGAAACCTTCCATCTCATCGTCGGGTACCAGTATGCCACCGGTGGCCCATACAATATGGGTAACGGATGCAGGATCAATTTGGTGGTCGCGCAGATAGTTTGTTTGTGATATCCTGTGAGGTCCGATAAGTCCTGCAGTAGCTGAGGGCTCAATCAAAATGTCTTCGCTAATACCCAGCCAATACAGCAAACGGAAGAGTTCATCATCTTCCATAGTGTAAATACCACTGATTAATAATTTACTGATAGGAGTAGCAAATGCAGAACATCTGCCTACCGCAAGCCCATCGGCTTCGGTACGGTTATCAATACCCAGATCATGCACGCTTATCTTTTCCATTTTTCCGGTAAGCATACCCGTTAGTACAGCAGGCGAGTGAGTGGGCTCTACAAAAAAGCAGTGTACATTATCTCCGAAAACCTCCTTAAGCCCAAAAGCTACACCGCCCGGAGAACCGCCGACACCACAGGGAGAATAGACAAAAAGCGGGTGTGTGCTATCTACGGCCACATTTAATTCTTCTAATTGTTTCTTCAGCCTGAAAGCCGCTACACTGTATCCAAGAAACAGATGTTTGGAGTTTTCATCATCCACAAAATATCCTTTCGGATTGGCATGGGTAGCCGTCCGGCCTTTACTGATTGCCTCTTCAAAGTCGCCCTCGAATTCCAGCACTGTAGCCCCTTTGCTCCGAAGCAGATTCTTTTTCCATTCTTTTGCATCTGCCGACATATAAACTGAAACATTGAATCCCAGTTGCGCACTGATAATACCAATGCTTAGTCCCAGATTTCCCGTAGATCCTACTCCGATGGAATATTGACTAAAAAAGTTTTTGAACCTTTCAGAAGCCAGCACCTCATAGTTGTCTTCCGGGCTAAGCAATTTCTTTTCGATAGCCAGTTGTTCTGCGTAATGCAATACCTCGTAGATTCCGCCACGTGCTTTTATGGATCCGGCCACAGGCAGTTCGTTGTCGCATTTAAGAAACATTCTTCCGCTGTCGGGGAAAGATTTTTTTTCATTCAAAAGTTTTGCCATCGCAGGTATTTCTCTGAGTGCAGACTCTATAATGCCGTTCGTCTTTTTTAATTCAGGAAATGCTTTTGCCAGGTAAGGTGCAAACCGATGCCATAGTGCTTCTGCCTCATACATGTCGTGAATATTGACCGGAAGCGATTTTATTTCTGACATCTGCTTGTGCGAAGTATTGATCCAGGTGACGGGTTTCATATTGATGATATCGCCTAACAGCGGATAGTCCTGAATCCATTTATTTAAATCAGAGAAAGGCATGATGGTATGTTTTTGCAGTTTGGAATCATGAGTAACAATTAGAATACCAAATTACCTGCTTTAGTTTCGGATTTGGGCAACTATCGTTGTCGAATTGAGGAAAGATTTAAATAAGGCCATGAAATTGAAAGTGTAAACAAACTGCCGGATGGATTGCTTAGCTGTGTATTGTTGTCGAATGCAGGATGGTGTTTATGGATTTTCCGGGGCGCCGGAATCTTATGGTAAAACAAGCTTATGGACACGACAGCGATTTCACAGATGGATATGCTGGATATTCTTTTTAGGGAAAGAAATAAATCTTATGGTGCTTATAATCTGCGCAAGACCTACAATAAGCGATTGACGATAGCATTGGGCGGTATGTTGTGTATCACTTTGCTGGTAACCGGATATCACACTTTCTTTCTGCATCAGATTGTGGTGGAGCAGCCTCCGGTAATAGATATGGGGGACTACGTGGTACATAGGATCCCTGAAGATGATCCTGTAATACCACCTGATCCGCCAAAGGCGACACAATCGCCTGCACGTAATATTGAAACTGTGCAGTTTACCAATGTCAGCATAACAAAAGATAATGAGGTAATAATGTCCCCTGCTGATATGGAGCAGATACAAACCGCAATGATCGATGTCAATACCCACAAAGGGGATCCATTTGATGGTAAGATACAACCACCGGATGAGCCAGAAGGTACCAATGTGATTGCCACGCCTGTAAATGAGAAGATAAATGACGAACCGTTAATTATTGTGGAAAAGGATGCCTCCTTTCCGGGTGGCGCAGATGCATGGAGGAAGTATGTGGAGAAGGCTGTTTTATCTGCTTCGGATGATTTTGAAGAGGTCGACTATGGTACAGTAATAGTAGAGTTTGTAGTGGATACCCAAGGAAAGGTGAGCGGGGTGCAGGCTACCAATATGAAAGGAACGAAGTTGGCTGAAGTAGCTGTCAATGCAATTAGGAAAGGCCCCAGGTGGATTCCGGCGATGCAGAATGGCAGATACGTGAAAGCCTGGAGGATACAGCCGGTGACACTATTACGGCCAAATTAACCATGAAGTGTAAGACTGGAGAAACGTTACTATTACGGTGGTAAAAACAGGATGCCTTATACTGATCCCTTAAGAATGATAGTTTCGTGATACATCATTTGGAAGAAGAAAAGAACTTATCCTAACAATTTGTACTTTTATCGCTGTAATAATGCGAAACAATAAATGAGCGACAAAAAAATCACAGCAGCGATTACCGCTGTCGGAGCCTATGTGCCCGAGTACCGGCTTACAAATGCAGAATTAGAAACAATGGTGGAGACCAACGATGAATGGATACGCACCCGAACGGGTATCCAGGAACGGCGGATCCTGAAAGGTGAAAATAAGGGGGTGTCTGCGATGGCCATACCTGCAGTGGAAGAGTTGTTAAGAAAGCGGGGCATTTCTGCTGAAGAGATTGACTGCATGATTACCTGCACGGTGACACCCGACATGGTGTTTCCGGCTACTTCCAATATTATTTGCGACAAGATAGGAGCTAAAAATGCATTTGGTTTCGATTTGTCTGCTGCCTGTTCAGGATTTCTTTATGGAGTTACTACAGGGGCTTCGTTTATAGAGAGTGGCAGATATAAGAAAGTAGTAGTGGTGGGGGCAGATAAAATGAGTGCCATAGTGGACTATACAGATCGGACCACCTGTATTCTTTTTGGAGACGGTGCAGGGGCTATACTGCTGGAGCCTAATGAAGAGGGCTATGGTGTACTGGACAGCCTTTTGCGGTCGGATGGATCAGGAGCCCAATACCTGAAAATGTCGGCCGGAGGCTCAGCCAGGCCTGCCTCGATGGAAACCGTCCAGGCAAGAGAACATTATGTTTATCAGGAGGGTCAGCAGGTATTCAAATTTGCTGTAAAGGGAATGGCTGATATCTCACACGAGTTGCTCGTGAAAAATAATCTGACTGGAGATGATATTGCATGGCTGGTACCTCACCAGGCTAATAAGCGAATTATTGATGCTACAGCTAACCGTATGGGACTAAGCCTTGACAAAGTAATGCTGAATATTCAAAAGTATGGCAATACCACTTCCGCTACTATTCCGTTATGCCTGTATGAATGGGAGAGCCGGCTTAAGAAAGGTGACCTTATAGTGATGGCAGCCTTTGGCGGAGGATTTACATGGGGTGCCACACTGGTTAAATGGGCATATTGACCTGATTGGATAAGCAAAACCGGCTCATGAACGATGAGCCGGCTAAAAAGTTGTTTTAAATACCGGAGTTTTCAGGCCGGTATTGTTTATTTATAAATTTAATGTAAGCCCCGCACCAATTACTTCTTTTATCTGAAGTCCGGGCGAACTGTTTGTCGGGCCAAAGAGTTTTACATCATCGTCATATATCAGATCGAGTCCTACATTAAAACCGAATACCTTAGATACTTTGAAGGTGGCCATATTGGTCATCATCAGATCGATATTTTGCGGATTATGCTTATAGTTGCTGAAAAGATCCAGTTTACCCAGATAGGTAATCTTGTCAGTAAATTTCTTTTGGTAATTGACACTGGCAAATGCGCCCAGCTCGCT
>JACFNA010000044.1:0-5835 GCA_019455085.1 Chitinophagaceae bacterium | reverse complement strand
CATTTTTTCGCCCGGTGTTACCCCATAGGCTCCTGCTGCGGAAAGGATATCGTCGTGTACAAATACCCAGCGTGTGGTTATTGGAGAAAAGAATATGGAAAGCCCGTCTGCAGGACGATAGTCAAGACCAATACTCAGGAGTAAGTATCCGGGGGCCATAAAGTTGGAAAGGTATTCTTTTGAGCCGTCGCTTTTATAGCTGTATCCTTTAGAAAACTGGCTTTGGAAGTTTGCAAGAAATGCGGCGTTTAATTTTTTGCTAAGCGCGTATCCTACCTTTGAGGAGAGATCTATACGGTCATCATTCTTCCTGGTTTTCTGGCTGGTAGTGTTCAGGATGCCATAATTGAAATTGGCACTGTTATCCCAACTGATTTTGTCTTTCTTGTACCTTGCCCAAAGCCCGAAATAAGAGTTGAGCGAAAAGGAAAAGTCGTCGCCGCCCGCTGCCCAGTTTTTCTGGCTGCCCTGGCCGATGTTGATATTGAAGATACCTCCTGTAGTCCAGTTTTTTGCAGTGTCGTTTTTCGGAAGTTCCTTGCTTGTATTTGCAGCTTTTTTTAATCCTGTAACTGTTTGGTCCTGCGCGAATGAGGCAAGCACAAATAAAAGGAGACCTGTTGTGAGGAGGTACGGTTTTATATTCATTATTATCATTTTTTTTAAAGGGATGCAAAATTAGCCATTATTCGATGCAAACAAAAAGGCAAATCGTTAATGTTAAGGCCTCTGAATGGCCTCTGTAACGGGTACGTTTTACTCAATTTTGTCAGACTTCAACCGATTTACCTGCTGTCAATTTTCGATGATTTTCAAATCTCGTTTGAATTCTTTAGATAATTCTTATAAAATGTATTATTCGTAAAATCTCCTGTAAATCAGCTATATTTGCTCTGGTTTTTCATAGGATATTGGATTTTAAAACGGGGCTGGATTTTTATCCTGGCCCCTTTTTTTTGTGTGATAGTTCGCCTACTTTGCTGATTGAAATTTTTACTTTATCATCCTGATGAATAATTGTAAGCAGCGCACGAAATCTCCCTTCTATGTTTTATGATTTCGAAGGCATCTTTTCTGCACCGGCAGGCTCGGAAAAGTATTCGTGAACAATGCCTGCCTTGTGTCGGCCAATAATTTTCTCAAGCGCTTCGATAGGCTGGGATTTGATTTTTTTGACAGACTTAAAATGACTGAGCAACCGGGTAGCAGTTTCTTTGCCGATTCCTGAAATTTTCTCCAGTTCATTTTGGAAGGTATGGCGGCTGCGTTGATTTCTATGGAAGGTGATTCCAAAACGGTGCACCTCATCGCGCACCCGACGAATCAGTTTGAGGCTTTCGCTGTCCCACGGTAGTTTTATGGATTCCTTATCTCCCGGGAAAAAGATTTCTTCCTCGTTTTTGGCAAGCCCTACTACGGTAGCTTTTCCCCGCATACCTGTTTCTTCTATTGCCTCCATTGCGGCATTCAGCTGGCCTTTTCCGCCATCAATTATGATGAGTTGTGGCAAGGGTTTTTGGTCTGCCAGGAGCCGTTTGTATCTGCGGGTGACGATTTCTTTCATACTGGCAAAATCATTAATGCCCTCCACTGTTTTGATATTGAACCGCCTGTATTCGTTTTTGTCAGGCACACCGTTTCTGAAGTGAACCATTGCGGCCACCGGGTAGCTTCCCTGAAAGTTGGAGTTATCAAAGCATTCTATCCTTTCAGGTAATTCGGGAAGATGCAGGTCGTCTTGAAGTTGGCGTAGCACTTCATTGATTCTTGACGATGATTTCTCTTCCAGGTGCAGCATCTTCTTTCGCTTCAGTTCGCTGAGAAAGTAATTGACGTTTTTTTCGGAAAGGTCCAGCAGCTTCTTTTTGTCACCTGCCTTGGGAATCGTGACTTTGTACGTCTGGTCTGTTTCTATTCTTATGGGCACTACTACTTCTGGCGCATGGCTGTTGAACTTATGCCTGAGTTCGGTAACTGCAATGGAAAGGATTTCTTCATCAGATTCATCCAGCTTGGGTTCGAGCCGGATGTTGTGTGTTTGTACGATGGTGCCATTCTGAACCATCAGATAGTTGACATAGGCTGTATCTTTCTCTCTGAGAATAGTGAAGACATCGAGATCGATTATGAGTTTGCTTACTACCGCCGACCTGGATTCATAATCTTTTAACCTGTCTAATTTAGCTTTGACCTGAGCGGCCAGTTCGAACTGTAGGTTGTCGACATAATACTGCATTTCTTCATTATATCGCTGGATAACCGGGGTGAGATTGCCGCGCAACATCTGCCTGATCTGTCGCAATCCTTCTTCGTAGTCTTCCTTAGTTTGTAATCCTTCGCATGGGCCCTTACAGTTGCCAAGGTGATACTCCAGACACACACGGAATTTCTTTTTCTGGATATTGGCGTCAGTGAGGTTGAGATTGCAGTTTCTTAGTGGAATGAATTCTTTGATAAATGCAAGCAGATCGCGAACCATACCAACGGAGGTAAATGGGCCGATGTATTCAGAGCCGTCATTGATCCTGTTTCTCGTGAGATACACTCTTGGGAATGACTCATTCTTTATCACTATATATGGATAAGATTTGCCGTCTTTGAGGTTGATATTGTACTTGGGCTGATACTCTTTGATAAGATTGTTTTCCAGGAGGAATGCATCGTTCTCATTATTTACAATGGTGAACTCTATCCTGGCAATACGCTTTACAAGTTCGTGGGTTTTGTATCCTGCAAAGGTTTTGGTAAAGTAAGAGCTGATTCTTTTTTTCAGATTCTTTGCTTTGCCTACATATATGATGATATTGTCTTTATCGAAGTATTTATACACTCCCGGTTGGTTAGGGAGTGTCGGTAATATTTTTCGGTATTCTTCTGTGGTCATAGTAATGTTCCTCCTTTGAGCGTATTACTCATTAAAGTTCCATTTTACTTTCTCTTCTGTGACTTTGGAGCCTGATATAGTACGGACAGAAAACCATTCGCCCGATTTCCATGTCAGTTGAATGGTAGTGTCTCCTTTTTCTTTTAACAGGTAAATGCGGGTAACCTCATTGGATTGAGGATTTATGTACACATTGATTTCCCTGAGTCCGTCCACCGGCAAATTGGCTGACCGTGGCGTGTAGGTGAAGGTCACTGCATTTATTGTCTGGTCAATAAATGAATTTCCTTTGAAATATTTCTGCAGGGAGGAAGAATCTATAACAGGGGAGAGAAACGGCTGTGCCAGTTTTTCTGCATCTTCTCTCTGGTACCATACTGAATCAGTAGCCTGATTGCCCTGAGTAGTTTTTAAAAGGGTAACCGGAGACTGCTCCAAAATACTGATTTGTCCAAGGAGATAGTCTGTGACAGGAAATACAGGGATGGTATCTCTTTGAATTGTAGCCAGGCTGTCTGTATTTGCAGACGGTTCCTGAGTTTTTTTGTTTGAGGTACAGGCTGCTGTACACAAAGAAAATAGTAAAATAAAGCTTATCAATCTGAGCATACTCAAAGTTACGAAGGTTTAACAGAGGTTAATGGGTCTGCATGTTTTGCATAACGAAAATTATGAAGACTTTCAGGAGGCAACGGTTGTATATGTGAAGGAATTCTGACATCTTTGTTAGCATATTATGAAAAAGTTCAGTTTCATTTTTGCTCTTGTGCTACTGGCCTGCCTTACAGGATTGGCACAGGAGAAAGGGTATTACTATATTAAAGGACAGGTACTCGATCAGGCCACAGGGCAGCCTTTATCCTATGCTTCGGTGGTGGCACAAAATACTACAATCGGCGTCCTTACTGATTCTACAGGGGCGTTTTCTATTCGTTTACCCGAAGGAGGATATACGCTTTCATTTTCCTTTGCGGGATATGAAACTGGCAGTATGCGGGTGAGTCGCCAGTCGGCAGAGGAAGAATTATTTATAACCCTTAAACCAGGGTCTCAGCAACTGGACGAGGTAACCATTGTGCTGGATCTGGAACTAAAGGACGGTTGGGAGCGATATGGCGAGTTCTTTCTGGAGAACTTTATCGGAAAGTCAGAGAATGCATTACAGTGCATTATCCAAAATCCTGAAGACCTGCATTTTTATTTCTACAAAAACAGAAATACACTGAAGGTGGTTTCGTCCGAACCTATCGTGGTAGAAAATTTTGCGCTGGGATATACACTGAAATTTGCCATAGACTCCTTTACAAATAATTTTGATACCAGAATATCAACCTTTGCAGGCTATCCGTTTTTTGAGGAGATGGAAGGCACCTCAGCACAAAAGAAGTTTTGGGCTAAGAACCGGAAGGCAACCTACTATGGTTCATTGCTTCATTTTATGAGGGCGCTTTATGCAAGGCAACTCGAAGCAGAAGATTTTGAATTGAATTTCTTCAATCCATCGGGAGATAAGAGTGCAGTGGAGGTGAGTGATATCTATCAGGCGCTTCATTTCAATACGGATTCACTGGGGGTAGTAAGTATCCAGCCCGAATTTCCGGTAATGAGTATTGCGTACCGCCGGGATAAGCCCGAAGCAAATTATATTAAGATAGATCCGCGTGCAAACAGAGAGTTTCAGATATCCACGCTATTGTTCAATTCGAAAGAACCGCTCTTTGTAGAAGAGAATGGATATTATTATGAGCAGACTGAGATAATTACCAATGGGTACCTTGGCTATAAGAAGATAGCTGATCTGTTGCCATTTGACTATCTTCCTTTTTCGAAAGACTGACTCTTGCGCACCGCATCCCATATCTCAGGCAGTCTTTTCAGGAGAATAAGTTCTTTTCGCTTCTCAGTGAAATCTACGGCAGGTGATCCCCAGTAGATTGCATTGCCTTCCACGCTTTGCCTGATGCCCGACTGGCCCATTACTACTGCATTATCACCAATCGATATGGTTTTGTTTACACCTACCTGCCCCCAGAGTGTTACGCCATTTCCAAGTGTGGTGCCCCCTGCAATACCAACCTGCCCGGCCATAAGGCAGTTATTGCCTATGATTACATCGTGCCCTATGTGACAAAGATTATCGATCTTGGTACCCTTTCCTATTCTGGTGACATCGCTGACCCCACGATCTATTGTACAGTTAGACCCAATCTCTACATAGTCTTCGATTACCACCTCGCCACATGAGTTCATCTTTTTGTACCAGACGTCTCTGTTCTTTTTGGTATTGAAGTAGAACGCATCGCTGCCAATCACCGTACCCGAATGAATTTCGACATGGCTTCCAATGGTTACATAATCATAAAGTGTGACATTGGGGTGGATGATAGAGCCTTCACCAATGGAGACATGGTTGCCTACAAAAACGTTAGGCATTACGATGGCTGTTTCGTGGATGGAGGCCGAATCGCTGATCATTGTGTGAGATGGTGCGAAAGGCCGAAAGTGTTGTGTAATCTTAAGGTAGGCTTCAAAAGGTTCCTCGCATACCAGGAGTGTCTTTCCTTCGGGTACCGTATAGCTTAGGTTGATGATGATAAATGTCGCATCGCTCTCAATACACTTGTCATAGTATTTAGGGTGATCTACGAATACGATATCGCCCTGCTGTACTCTGTGAATCTCATTAATGCCTGTGGCCATAGCATTTGCATTGCCTTCAATTCTTGCGTGTATAAAGTCTGCAAGCCATTGCGCGGAAACGGGTGATGGGAATTTCATAACCAAATTTTTGTCCGGCAAATATACATCTGTATTGATGGCAGTATGAAAAGAATGATGGGAGCGTATGCAATTAAAATCAGATTCTGTCGTTTTTGTTTTTGATAAATTGATGAATGCTTAAAAAGCGCGCATTAAAATAATGATCCTTATCCACAAGACAATTAAAAATT
>JACFNA010000329.1 GCA_019455085.1 Chitinophagaceae bacterium | reverse complement strand
TGGATGGCAGAGGGGTAGTGACCCGCAGGTTTTTGGAAATGTACAGCCCGATTGGTTAGGCGGGATTACCAATACTTTCAGTTATAAAGGAGTTCAACTCAGCGTATTGGTTGACGTTAGACAAGGAGGCCAGGTATATTCGATGACGAAATACAATCAAATGGCGGGCGGTATGGGTAAGTTTACCGAGAATAGAGACAATCTTATCGCTGACGGTGTGATTCAGCAACCAGACGGGAAATATGTAAAGAGTGATAAGGTATTGTTGGCACAGGATTATTATGCTTCACAGGGACCATGGACTGACATTGGTGAGGCCTGCGTAATTGATGCTGATTATGTAGCCTTACGGGAGGCGAGCCTCAGTTATAATCTGGGACAGGTATCATTACTGAAGAACAGTATTTTGAAATCTGCCAAGATAGCCATAGTGGCAAGAAATCTGTTTTATCTGTACAGGGATCCTCAGTTTAAAACAATGGGTGTAAGTCCTGAAACGGCATTTAATAACACTACTGCTGCGCAGGGAGTTGAAATGCTGAGTGTACCCACTACAAGAAGTCTGGGCTTTAACCTCTCTTTTTCATTTTAATTAACTGCCAAAGGAATTCAATATGAAGCATATACAATTTTTCACAGTATCGTTTTTTCTTCTGTTCAGTTTGAGTTGTACAAAGAACTTCGACAAAATGAACACCAGCCCGGTAATGGTGACAAAAGATGTCATGAAACCTTCCATGCTTTTTACCGCGGTATTAAAACAATCCATTTTTGCCTCTTACGAAAACACGGTTTTTAAAGAATATTCCAACTATTTTGCCAGTGGCTCTTCCGGTATTATTTTTCAGAATACGGATTGGACGACTCCTTTTTCAGAATATCAGGGTAATCTGATCAATATTTCCGAAGTGGTGCGGTTAACTGCAGATAACCCTGAATTGAAGCATCAGCATGCTATGGCCAGGATATGGAAGGTTTGGTTGTTTCAGCAGTTAACAGATGCTTATGGTGATCTTCCCTATTCGGAAGCCCTGCTGGATGTGGAGGATGTCATTAACCAGCCAGAGTATGACACGCAGGAAGATATTTATAAAGGTATGCTGAACGAGTTGAAAGAAGCCAGTACCGAACTGAGCGACAATAGTGAGCAGTTATCTTTTGGAGAAGCAGACATTTTGTTTAACGGCAATGTGGACAACTGGAAACGGTTTGCCAATTCATTAAGATTACGGCTCGCTATACGTGTCAGATATGCTGACCAGACTCTGGCGCAGCAACATATCAGTGAAGTGATTAGTAGTCCGCTCATTGATGATAATGCGCTGAATGCAGCTTTAACTACCATTAACGGTGTGGATATCAACAACAGAAATCCGCTGTACAACGATTATATAAACAGTACCGGATATCCGGTGTGGGTAGGATTCACTGTTACGCAGGAGCTTTTAAAAAGGAATGATCCCAGGTTGCCGGTGTTTGCTGATCTTCCGTCAAATGATATGACGGAGTACAGGGGCAGACCAGTGGGAGTGGAAGGAACTCAAAACCCAAGATATTCCCTTGATTCGGCCGCAAGGTTGCCTATGTTCTTCAGAGAGGCAGTGTATTCAATTATGGTAATGAATGCTGCTGAAGTATATCTTTTGAGAGCCGAAGCAGCATTAGCAGGATTGTCAGGTGAAGATGCAGAACAGATGTTTCGTAAAGGCATCACGGAATCTATGAAACAGTATGGAATTGCAGACGCTAAGGTTAATAATTATATGGCTTCTCCGGCAGCCAGCATTGCCGCCGGAACAGAAGAAGAAAAGCTTGAAAACATTATCGTACAGAAATATCTTGCAATAAATCATCAGTCAACTGAGGCATGGGCAGAATTTCGCAGAACAGGATATCCTGTAATGTGGACCGGTTCGATGCAGGGTAGTACTAATGGTAATATCCCACGCAGACTTACCTATCCCCAGTCAGAGTATTCGCGAAATGGTGCAAATGTGGCTGTGGCT
>JACFNA010000328.1 GCA_019455085.1 Chitinophagaceae bacterium | reverse complement strand
TTGCATTTTCAGGATTATGGAAGCTTTTTATGTTTTTTTACGAAAGAAAACCCGAGCTCCACAAGGCTTTTGCCATTTCTATTCTTTTTTTCCCTTCGGTGGTCTTTTGGAGCTCCGGACTAATGAAAGACTCGCTTATGATTGGAGCGCTGGGATGGTTTACTTACTCCCTGTACCAGTTCTTCGGTGGGAAAAACTTAGTAAGAAATTTTCTTATTCTATCGCTCGCTGCATACATGATGATTACTGTAAAAGTGTACATATTCCTGGCGTATGCCCCTCTGCTTTTCCTTTTTATTTTATTTGAAAAGTTAAAGGCGATCAAAGCAGTACTCTTGCGAGTGTTCCTGGTTCTGGTTGTCATTGTAGTTTCTATTTTTTCATTTCTCTATGCCTACTCCAGTTTCGAGGAAGAGTTAGGGACCTATGCTCTTGAGAATGTAACCTCCAGTATGGAAAAACTAAATACGACTCTGGCATCAATGACTGCAGAGCAGGGCGCAGAATCCAATTTCAACCTGGGCGCTCAATTCGAAGGTACTCCGCAAAGTTTGATCAAAGTAGCTCCTTTCGCCATAGTGGCCTCATTTTTCAGGCCTTTTATATGGGAAGCAAGCAAGGTCTCTCAATTATTATCTGCCCTGGAATCCCTTGCCCTTATGCTTATTACCCTTTTCCTATTTGTCAGGTTAGGCCCATTCAGAATGGTCAGATTTTACCTGTCAGACCCTATGATATTTTTTTGCCTGACTTTTGCACTTGTATTTGGGGTTTTTATCGGTGCTACTACGGTAAACTTTGGAACACTCGTTCGATACAAAATCCCCTGTTTGCCTTTCTACGCGATTGCCCTAGCACTACTTTACAATAAATATAATGCCCGTCAATACAAGGGAAAAATAACATTGTAAGTGCTACAGCCTCTATGAATTGACATAAGCAAGGTGCCGGCCCAAAATCAAACAAACCTCTTCATTCAGTCGCATGGAGCACATCCCAACCTGTAAATTTTAGAGCAGGTAGTCAAAATAATCTACTAATTTTGAAAACTAAAAGACTAAATTTGGTTGTCTGGGAAAGCCACATCCGCCCACAAAGATGCTGTCTTACAGGCTTTTTCAACAATAGAGACAGGAAAACTACGTTTAGATAAATGGCAATATATTTATAATCCCTATCAGGCATTGACGTACTGAAAGTAATCTGAAAAAAGATGTCGGACAGAAATTCAGGAAATATCAAAGTAGCCGTTATTGAAAATGCATTGCTCTCTTCCTATACCGCCAGAGAAGGGCTTATGAAGGAATTGGTGGCGCTGCATTTCGAAGTGTACATTCTCACCAATGCAGTTGAAAATATAGAAAAAGTGGAGAGAATGGGTGTGAAAGTGATCCATATTGGGTCTGCTAATTACAACCCTCTGGACATATCCGGATACATTTTCAAACTCACCAAAAACCTCATCAGAATCAAACCTGATCTTTGCCTCACATTCACCATCAGGCCTGCAATCTGGGGAAACCTTATTGCAAGATTTCTAAAAATCCCCGTAATCACTAACATCACCGGCACAGGTCCTTTATTTCAAAGTAAATCCAATGCTTATAAAATTATTAGAAAGGTATATCCCATCGCGCTCAGAAAAACCAGAATTGTTTTCTTCCAGAATGCAGATGACCGAAATGAATTTATAAAGCGAGGATATGTTTCCCCTTCCCAGACAAGAATGATTCCTGGTTCGGGTGTGGATCATGAGAAATTTAAGCCCATCCATTTAGAAAAAAATCCAAATACCCCATTCACTTTCCTATATATCGGAAGGCTTTTAAGAGACAAGGGGGTTCCCGAATTTGTAGAAGCAGCCAGACTCACAAAGGAGAAATTCCCAAATGTGAAATTCAGGATAGTAGGGCCTGTGTGGAAACAAAATATGAAGTCTAACACCATCTCTGAAATTCAACTAAACGAATGGATTCGGGAAGGACTTATAGATTATGCGGGGGAAACAACAGAC
>JACFNA010000327.1:884-2032 GCA_019455085.1 Chitinophagaceae bacterium | reverse complement strand
GAATCAGCGAGAATTACAAACAATACGGGAGGCAGCCAAAGGACACAAGCGAAGCGCTACCCGGTATATTAAAGCGGCTGCACTAGCATACAACCTGCAACGCTTTGTAGTGCCGGATATAGTGCTCGTCAATGATATTAAACAAGTACTGCAACAGACATATAGCAGTATCCACCGTTTGTATATGGATACTACCATTCCCTATGCTTTAGGGAGACTGCTGTTAGTGAAAATTGAAGCATTGGAACAACAGATTACAACGATGTTGGAACACCCAAAACAGGTATCGGATGATAGTTAAATCACTTTCACGGAATGCGGGGTCTGTCGGACAGCTTATCAGGTACATCTTCAGGAACAGGGTTGTACCGGATCACAATCCCATGCGGGAAAGTTACCGCAATGCCTTAGATGCACTTCATATAGATTATACTGAACGGGACTTAGACCACCTGCAGGCGGAACTCTTTGACAGGCAACTCTGGGAGGCTACAAAGGATATGAATTCCGAAGAATGCTGGCAGTACATACTGGATACCTTTTACAGTGAACCCGTACAGAAGCCTATACACAATGCCAGTACTTTAGTATTTGGCCAGCATGTACGGTCAGTAACTGTACAGGACGTAGTGGCTGAATTTGAAGAACATGAGAATAAACGGTTGTATAAACGAAAGGATAGTGTTGTCCAGCATGTAGTCCTAAGCTGGCATAAAGATGATACCCTAGCACTAACCAACAATGTTATTTCCGACCTGGTAGAGCGGTACATGGCTGAATTTTCCAACAGTAAGATTACCGGCATTACCCATAACGAAACCGACCATAGGCATGTACACCTTGTTGTTGGCTCACAATTAAATGGGCTATCCAGCAGGATTTCAAAAGAGCGATTCCAGGAAATTAAAGTTGCCCTGCAACGCTACCAGCAAAAATACCCCGAACTGACCAGCCTGCCGGAGCACAGCCTAACACAAGCACGGAAGGCACGAAGTGCATATTCGTATATAAAAAACGAACGAAGCTCTGTGAAGAATCAGCTTATTGATCTCATAGGAACGATACGCCCTCAGTCATCAGAGCACCTGTTTGATGAACTCTCCCAACAGGGATTTACCGTGTATGAGCGGGCCGGTAAGAAAGGGCTT
>JACFNA010000327.1:0-874 GCA_019455085.1 Chitinophagaceae bacterium | reverse complement strand
AAATTTAGGATGAACCGGTTACCTATAGATATGGAACATCTGGAAGCTGCGGATATGCAACAAGCTAAGGAGGAAGGAGAACTTTCCATGCTCCGACAGTTACGGGAGCGAAGTGCTGAAAAAGATTTAGGGAATGAAATGAATCGTTAACTACAAAATGAACAAACAATGAATATCACATCTACACCAATGCTGTTTCCCATTGAGCCGGATGAGTTCTGGAAGAAGATACAGCAACTGATACGGGCAGAACTGGCAAAGAAAAACGAGAAGCAGGTGGAGTATACTACTCCCGGATTTGTGCAGAAGCCCCTGTACAAAGCGTTTGAGGTATGTGAAATGCTCAATGTTAGTCGGCAAACCTTGCATAGTTGGGCAAAGGAGGGTTTGCTCCGTCCGTATAAGATAAAGAGTAGGGTATTTTACTTATGGTCGGATATAGAAAAGCTCATTTCCCACAAGTCCGAATGACAGACACATACTACGTTGATACATGGAATGCCCGCATATTATTCCGATCCTTCCAAATGTCTTTAATCTGCATGGCCGCATGTTCCTCCCGTGCTATGCGAATGTATTTAAAGAAATCAGTCGTTGACTTGTGCCCGGAAATAGACATGATTAATGCAACAGATGTACCCTGTAAATACTCGTTTGTACAAAATGATCGTCTGCAAGTATGCGTGGTTATCCACTCACATTTGGGCTTCTTGATTGTTATATCCCGACTGCCTCGTTTGTATGAGAACGTGATTGGCTCTGTTATACCTGCTATCCTTCCAATTTCCTTTATATACTTATTGAACTTCGGATTTGAGATTTTAGGGATGCCGTGTTTGAAGTGACGGTTAAAAATCATCTTCGCTTCATCAAG
>JACFNA010000043.1 GCA_019455085.1 Chitinophagaceae bacterium | reverse complement strand
GGAAAAGCTTTTCCGGGAAGTCATGACCAGGAGGAAAACTATGAGTAGCCTGATGGATATTTTGAGAGTCATTGAAATAAAATTACCGTATTTCTGTCAATTCCGATGAACAATGATTTATTATTTCTGTATTGGATCAGGCTGGGAAGGACGGTTTTTGCAAGACTGTAATGAGGGTGATTTCAAGGGAAAATGAAGGCGGTTGGTTTGTTGATTATGAATCGTTTACCCCAGATAGTTTTCCTTGCGGATGAAGTTGATAATTTTTTCGGAAGCCCCTGCATTTTTATAAATGTATTCCCTGGCCGATGTACCCTTTTGAGAAAGCAGCCCTTCATTTTCAAGCAGGTTATTTACCGTTTGTTCCAGTTCCAGAGCCGTATTGATACTGATGGCGCCTCCACACTCAATCATTTCCTCCGCTTCGAAGTTCCTGTAGAATACAGGGCCAAAAATCACCGGTTTCCCATACACTGCTGCCTCCAGAATGTTATGTAGCCCGGAGTCGCCAAATCCTCCTCCTACATAAGTAATGTCGGCATAATGATAAAGCCTTGAGAGCATTCCGATATTATCAATGATAAGGCAATTGCGGTTGCCCGTGTTGTTTCCGGCAGTCTGATATTCTGTGTATGTGATGGCGTTGGTAAACCTTGCTTTTACTGCCTGAATATTAGATGGGTCAATTTCGTGCGGAGCGATTATGAAGCGCAGTTGTTGCATCTTGTTAATGTAGTGTGTCCACACTTCTTCGTCTTCTTCCCAGGTGCTGCCACAAACGATAACGCGATGCTCCTTACAGAAATCTTCAATCAGGCTTATGGGTGTAAATCCTTCTGCAATTTCGATTACCCTGTCGCAACGGGTATCTCCCGACATGGTTATTTTGTCTTTTTCTATCAGAGTAGATAAGTATCGTTTTGATGATTCATTCTGTACGAAGAAGTGAGAGAAAGCGCGGAGCATATCTCTGTAAAGTCCTCCATACCATTTGAAGAAGGGCTGGTTTCTTCTGTAAATTCCTGAAACCATTATCAGGGGGATGTGGCGGCGCCGTATGGCTCTCAGATAAAAGTACCAGTATTCATACTTTACCCATACTACCAATGATGGGTTTACAATACTCATCCATTGCTGTACATTGATGACCGAATCCATGGGCAGGTAGTAGGTATGTGGGAACTCATTTTTCTTTTTGATGACTTCGTAACCTGAGGGAGAGAAGAAGGATATTACCGGAGTGATGTCAGGGTATTCGGCAAGTAAACGTTTCAGCACTGGCTTTCCCTGTTCATATTCACCCAGGCTGGCTGCATGCATCCACACGATTTTGCCATGGACATCTTTAAGGTCCTTCCTTATTTTTGGGAAAATAAGTACCCTGCCCTTTATCCAGAGTCTTGCCTTAGCGTTGAAGAATGAGGCCAGATAAATTCCAACCCTGTAGAGCCATAAAAAGATATTGTAAAATATAATCAAGAAGTCGTACGATTTACAACAAATCTAATGGGTTTCAGGCAATTGGGTGGTAAAGTTTCCTTTGTGAATAGTGGAAAGCCCGACAGTCTCATTTCGTGTCAGTCTTGTATCTTTGCACCCCAAAAAATACAACCTTATGTACCCGATTCAAATGGTTGATCTACAGCGCCAGTATCAGCGCATCAAAGAGCAGATTAATGCATCCCTGTCAGATATTATGGAGAAGGCCACCTTCATCGGTGGAAAGTATGTGGAAGACTTTGCCCGGCAACTGGCTGAGTATCATCAGGCAAATCATGCAGTTACCTGCGCAAACGGAACAGATGCCTTACAGATTTCCATGATGGCGCTGGGGCTTAAACCAGGTGATGAGGTAATCACTCCCTCGTTTACCTATGTGGCTACTACCGAGGTTATTGCCTTGCTGCGACTGCAGCCTGTTTTTGTGGATGTGGATCCCAAAACATTTTGCCTGAATCCTGAGGAAGTGAGGAGAGCGATCACCCCTAAGACGAAAGCTATTGTACCCGTGCATCTCTACGGACATGCTGCTCCGATGGATGAGATATTAGAAATCGCTCGTGAACATAACTTATTCGTAATTGAGGATAATGCGCAGGGCATAGGCTGTGACTATACTTCAAAAGATGGAAGCGTACATAAGACCGGTACACTGGGAACTGTGGGATGTACTTCATTTTTCCCCAGTAAAAATCTGGGATGCTATGGGGATGGTGGTGCTATGATTACGAATGATGCTAAATTGGCTGAGACTCTTAAGATGGTTGCCAACCACGGCCAGAAGGTGCGATACTACCATGATATGGTAGGTTGCAACAGCCGGCTGGATGCCATGCAGGCAGCAATATTATCTGTGAAGTTGCCGTTATTGGACGGGTACATTGAAGCCAGGAGGAAAGCTGCTGATTACTATGATGCTGCGTTTGTCGGAAATGAGAGAATCACAACTCCTTACAGAGCTCCTTATAGTAATCACGTTTTTCATCAGTACACCCTGGTGCTTGATGGAGTAAACAGAGATAATTTGGTACAATATCTTGCTGAGCAAAAAATTCCGTCAATGATTTATTATCCGGTACCGGCGCACAGGCAGAAGATGTTTGATAGTTTCGGGGGTAATAGCTTTTCATTACCTGTGACGGATTGGCTTACAGAAAGAGTGATATCGCTTCCTATTCACACAGAATTGGATAAGGAACAACAGGATTATATAATTGAGCATGTATTAAAATTTGTAAATAAGAATTAATGAAAATTGCAGTTGTTGGAACCGGGTATGTAGGGCTGGTGAGCGGAACCTGTTTTGCTGAAAGTGGAAATGAAGTAACGTGCGTCGATATTGACGAGAAGAAGGTTGAGAAGCTCAGAGCGGGTAAAATTACAATTTATGAACCCGGGCTTGAGAAGATTTTTATCAGGAATCTGAATGAGGGGAGATTGACTTTTACTACATCGCTGGAAGAAGGCATTAAAGATGCCAGGCTGGTGTTTCTGGCCTTACCAACTCCTCCAGATGAAGATGGAAGTGCAGACCTCAAGTATGTACTTGGTGTTGCCGGAGATCTTGGCAGGTTGTTAAATGAAGGCGATTATAAAGTAATAGTCGACAAAAGTACGGTGCCTGTGGGTACAGGGGAATTGGTAGCCGCGGCCATTCTAAAAGCACTGAAGGAAAGAGGAATATCTGATCCCGAAAGTTTGTTTGATGTAGTGAGCAATCCGGAGTTTTTAAGAGAAGGCGTGGCCGTAGATGATTTTATGAAACCGGACAGAGTAGTGATTGGGACTGCTTCGGAGAAGGCCCGTAATATTATGAACAGGCTATACGCTCCTTTTGTGCGCCAGGGTAATCCAATTATTTTCATGGATTTACGTTCGGCAGAACTTACTAAATATGCTGCCAATTCGTTGCTGGCGACCAAGATTTCATTTATGAATGAGATTGCCCAGATGTGTGAAAGGCTGGGGGCCGATGTAGATATGGTGCGCAAAGGTGTGGGCTCAGATGACAGGATAGGCAAACGGTTCCTTTTTCCGGGAATAGGATATGGAGGAAGTTGTTTCCCGAAAGATGTGCAGGCATTAGTGAAGTCAGCATCTCTGGTAGATTATGATCTCAAAATATTGAATGCGGTGATGGAGGTGAATGACAGGCAGAAATCACACCTTACTCCTAAGGTGTTGGCGTATTTTGGAAACGATCTTAAAGGGAAGAAGATTGCACTTTGGGGACTGGCATTCAAGCCCAATACAGATGATATCAGAGAGGCGCCTGCGTTGGTATTGATTGATGAACTCACAAAGCATGGTGCCGAAATTACTGCATACGACCCTGAGGCAATGGAGAATGTGAAGGCTCAGATTGGCGACAAAATAAAATATGCAGAAAACCAGTATGATGCAATAGAAGGAGCGGATGCGCTGGTAATTGCCACAGAGTGGAATGAGTTTAGAATGGTGGATTGCGAAAAGTTAAGGGCACTCCTGAAGTCACCCGTTATCTTTGACGGGAGAAATCTGTTTGACCTGAACTATATGCGCGATTGCAACTTCTATTACGTAAGCATAGGCAGGGAAACCCTGGTTCCTGTAAATAAATAAAATCTACATGTCTAAAGAATCAGCTACAATGGGGAAGCGCGTGCTGGTCACCGGTGCTGCCGGCTTTCTTGGTTCGCATCTCTGCGATCGGTTTATCAAAGAGGGTATGCAGGTGGTGGGGATGGATAATCTGATTACAGGTGACCTGCGAAATATCGACCACCTGTTCAGGTTGAAAGAATTTGAGTTTTATCATTGCGATGTTTCTAACTTTATTCATGTACCCGGAAAGCTCGACTACATTTTACACTTTGCTTCTCCGGCTAGTCCGATTGACTATCTGAAGATACCAATTCAAACCTTGAAAGTAGGCTCACTTGGCACCCATAACTGTCTTGGGTTGGCAAAGGCAAAGCGGGCAAGAATTTTAGTGGCATCGACCAGTGAGATTTATGGCGATCCACTTGTGCATCCTCAGCAGGAAAGTTACTGGGGCAATGTAAAT
The DNA here is from genome assembly GCA_019455085.1 of Chitinophagaceae bacterium. Lineage (GTDB taxonomy): Bacteria > Bacteroidota > Bacteroidia > Chitinophagales > Chitinophagaceae > Ginsengibacter. The sequence continues at coordinate 14,983 of JACFNA010000043.1, read as the reverse complement.
CCTATCGGCCCGAGAGGAGTGTATGATGAAGCAAAGCGGTTTCAGGAGGCAATGACAATGGCTTACCACAATTTTCACGGGCTGGAGACGAGGATTGTAAGGATATTTAACACCTATGGCCCTCGAATGAGATTGAACGACGGTAGAGCGCTGCCTGCATTTATTGGCCAGGCGCTCAGAGGGGAGGATTTAACAGTATTTGGCGATGGCAGCCAGACACGAAGTTTTTGCTATGTGGACGATTTGATTGAAGGAATATTCAGATTACTGATGAGCGACTATCATTTACCGGTCAACATTGGTAATCCTGATCAGATAACCCTTAAAGAGTTCGCAGAAGAGATTATAGCGCTCACAGGCACCAGGCAAAAGATAGTGTATAAGCCTTTGCCTCAGGACGATCCTAAACAGCGGCAGCCGGATATTTCGCTTGCCAGGAAGCTGTTGGGATGGGAGCCTAAAGTGAACCGTGCTGAGGGAGTCAGAATTACTTACGAATATTTCAAATCGCTTCCGGAGGAGGAACTGTATAAACAACCTAAGGAATTTGAAAGCAGAAAATAGCCAAAAACAATAGCAACTGTTTATTTTAATGATGTACGAAGATTTAGTAAATAAAAAGAAGAAGTTAGCAGTGGTGGGGCTTGGATATGTAGGCTTGCCCATTGCACTCGAGTTTGCAAAAAAGATATCAGTAATTGGCTTTGATATTAATCCGAAAAGGATTGATATGATGAAGCAGAAAATTGATCCGAGCAATGAGCTGGAATCAAAGGACTTTGATGGTGCTGATATTGAATTCACAGCGTCGCTGGATACACTGGCAGAAGCTTCTTTTTACATTGTGGCAGTGCCTACTCCGGTAGATAAGAATAATGAGCCCGACCTGTTGCCCGTGTTAAGAGCCAGTGAAACCATCGGAAAGGTCGTACGTAAGGGAGATTACGTGGTGTATGAGAGTACTGTCTATCCCGGTTGTACGGAGGAAGACTGCCTTCCTGTAATTGAGAAACTGTCCGGTCTGAAGGCGGTGACGGATTTTAAACTGGGTTACTCTCCTGAAAGGATCAATCCGGGCGATAAGAATCATACGCTGAGTAGCATAGTCAAGGTGGTGAGTGGATGCGATAAGGAGAGCCTGGATGTGATTGCAAAAGTGTATGAACTCGTAGTAAAGGCAGGTGTACACAAGGCATCCTCCATCAAAGTGGCAGAGGCGGCAAAGATTATTGAGAACACGCAACGCGATTTGAATATTGCACTGATGAATGAATTGTCTATCATCTTCAATAAGATGAGGATTAATACTTTCGAAGTGCTTGAGGCGGCGGGTACAAAGTGGAATTTTCTGAAATTTCAGCCCGGGCTGGTCGGGGGGCACTGTATAGGGGTAGATCCTTATTACCTTACCCACAAGGCGAAAATGTTGAATTACAATGCACAGGTAATTCTTGCCGGCAGATCAATCAACGACGGAATGGCACGATATGTCGCAGACAGCGTAAAGCTGTATATGGATGCCAAAGGAGTGGCGAATCCAAAAGTACTTGTGATGGGGGCGACATTCAAGGAGAATGTGAGTGATATCAGAAATTCTAAAATTGCAGATGTAATAAAGTCACTGCAGTCGCATGGTTGTACAGTACATGTTACAGATCCACATGCTGACAGTAAAGAGTTAGAACACGAATACGGATTTGGATTAAAGGACAAATTAGATAAAGATTATGATGGCATTGTAGTCGCTGTGCCGCATAAGGCTTACCTTCAGATGAGTGAGGCAGACTTTGAGAGCCTGACAAACGAAAATGCGATTATTGCAGATGTTAAAGGAATCCTGAGGGGCAGGATTCATCACAGATATTATTGGAGTTTATAAGAAAAGGAGAAAAATTGTCAATTGTTTATCATTCAGCGGATTTAAGTAAAAGTGCTTTTCTGGTTACGGGAGGAGCAGGCTTTATAGGCAGCCATATTGCAGAATACCTGTTAAAGAATGGAGCGGGAAAGGTGCGCGTAATCGATAATTTGAGCAATGGGTTTCAATATAATATTGAATTGCTAAGTAAGTATAATGCATTTGAATTTGTTGAAGGCGATATCCGCCACTTTGATACGTGTAAGGAAGTATGTAAGGGAATAGATTATGTAAGCCATCAGGCAGCGTTGGGGTCGGTACCTCGTTCTGTCAGGTTCCCGGAACTCACTAATGATGTAAATGTAGGTGGGTTTGTGAATATGCTGAAGGCCGCTACAGACAGTAAAGTAAAGAAGTTTGTATATGCATCGTCGTCCTCCGTATATGGAGACGAGATGACGCTCCCAAAGAAGGAAGAACGTACAGGAAACTGCCTCTCGCCTTATGCAGTAAGTAAGAAGGCCAATGAACTGTATGCAGATGTTTTTTACCGAACCTATGGAGTTCCTCTGTTGGGATTCAGATATTTTAATGTATTTGGGCCCAGGCAGGATCCGGACGGGCCTTATGCGGCTGTGATTCCTCTTTTTGTTAAAGCTGTGCTGACAGGCTCTTCCGCTTATATTAACGGAGATGGGGAGCAGACACGTGACTTTACCTATGTGGATAATGCGGTGCAGGTGAATGTAAGGGGCATGTTGACTGACAATACGGAAGCTTTAAACAGAGTGTATAATGTGGCAGTGGGTGAAAAGTTTTCGATAAATGATCTCTATAATTATGTCAGGGAGTTTTTTGGGAGCGATCTGAAGCCTGTGTACAGAGAGGCACGGGCAGGGGATGTAAGAAATTCTTTGGCAGATATCTCCCTTGCTAAAAAGTATTTAGGATATTCGCCGCAGGTGCGCTTTACTGATGGGTTGAAACTGACGATAGAATATTTCAAAAACTTGTACCTGAATTCAAAATGACAATTGAAAAAACAGATTTTCCCGGATTAATAGTGGTAACTCCGAATGTCTTTGGTGATAGCAGAGGCTATTTCTTTGAGAGTTTTAATCAGAAAGAGTTTTTAAAAGAAGGGCTGCATTATAATCTTGTACAGGATAATCAGGCAAGATCGGTCTATGGCGTCATTCGCGGATTGCATTATCAGTTGGAGCCTCATGCGCAGACAAAACTTGTAAGGGTGCTGTGGGGGGCTATTCTGGATGTGGTGGTGGATATTAGAGTGGGCTCACCGACGTATGGGAAACATTTTTCGATAGAACTCTCTTCTGAAAATAAGAAACAATTATTAGTGCCCCGAGGCTTTGCTCATGGGTATTCCGTGCTGACTGAATCAGCCGAGGTGTTTTATAAGTGCGATGCCTATTACAGTAAAGAGCACGAAGGAGGTGTATCCTGGAATGACCCGGCCCTGGGGATCGACTGGAAGATTCCTCCCGATAAGGTGATACTCTCCGAGAAGGATACTAAGTACCCAACACTGCAAAATTGTACGAATAACTTTATTTTTATCTGATTAATTATTTTCATTAATCGTGAGCCGCAAAAAAATATTGGTTACCGGTGCCAATGGACAGTTGGGTAATGAGTTGAGAGAGTTATCTGCAGTGTACCCGGAGTATAAATTTTATTTTGCCGGAAGGAACACACTCGACATTTCAGAAAAGAACGCCGTCCTGAATTTTTTTGAAGAACATAAGTTTGGTTATTGCATTAACTGTGCTGCTTATACGGCAGTTGATAAAGCGGAGTCTGAGAGAGAACTTTCATTTCTGGTCAACGCTACGGGGCCCGCAATTCTTGCGGAGGTTTCAGGAATTACAGGCACTAAGCTGATACATATTTCGACAGATTATGTATATAATGGCACAGATCACAACCCGCTGAAGGAGGATGGCGCTACTGGTCCGGTTAATGTATATGGCCAATCAAAGTTAGAGGGCGAGCGGCTGGTATGCACGGAGAATGAAGAATCGCTGGTTATCCGCACCTCCTGGGTATATTCCTCTTATGGAAAAAACTTTGTCAAAACCATGATGCGCCTGCTTAGCGAGAAGGATGAGTTGAATGTAGTGGCAGACCAACAGGGGTGCCCTACTTATGCAGCTGATCTGGCTGATGTGATTATGGCTATCATTGATGCAGATGCGGGTGGCAATAAGTTGTCGGGGATTTATAATTATGCAAATAGTGGAGTGACTACCTGGTACGATTTTGCAGTTTTAATAGGAGAGTTGACAGGTGCCCGGTGCCGGATAAATCCTGTGAAGTCTGAAGCTTACCCGACACCTGCGGTGCGCCCATTATATTCAGTATTAGATACTTCAAAAATTCGTGCTGCTCTTGATATTGAAATCCCTTTCTGGAAAGATAGTGTGGCCAGATGTGTAGAGAGGTTGAGAGGAGGCGGTTTAGCCGGGTAATTTGCAATGGCATTCAGAGAGGGAGATGAATACTTTCCCTGATCGTAAACCGATACAAAAGTTATTTCACTGAAAATCTTTAAAATACCGGCCTGTGCCTGGACACAGAGAAATTTACTAACTGTGTTTGGGGCCATATATGGCCAAAATAAAAAGAGACCGAAGCATTACGGTCTCTTTCTTTGTTGCGAAGGGAGGGTTCGAACCTCCGACCTTCGGGTTATGAGCCCGACGAGCTACCGCTGCTCTACTTCGCGATGTGGAGGGCAAATGTAGCTCTATAATTTCTTGCAGCCAAATATTATCATGAACATGAGGCAAATTTTAACCAAAAGATTTCCCCGTTGCACAAAAAAAAGTTTTTGAATCATAAAAGCCTTTATGGAAGCGAGTTCTGGAGGGTTGTTCTTGGGCCAGGCTCGAGCATCGGCAAATTTTTTCTCAAAAAAAATTTTGAGGTGTCAGATAATTAGTACAAATTTGCACCCAGTTCTTTTAAAATTACTTATCAAGAAAGGCAGAGGGACATGGCCCGATGAAGCCTTAGCAACCAGATTTTCTTAATGAAAGTCCACGGTGCTAACTCCTGCCCTGCGGATTTGCAGGGATAGATAAGACAGATTTTAGGTTTTGATTTAATAAAACCTCCACACTTTGGAGAATAAAATATTGACTCACCTGATTCTGTCGGGTGAGTTTTTTTATGCACGCCTGTGTGCATATAAGGCTCTTCCGGCGCTGTTTTGAAGCTTTTTAAATGATAAGTACTAAAACTTTAAACATTTAAAACCAATTAAAACAGAAACGATGAGCCACGTAACAGACTTATTACACAGCATTCCCTCAGATCCCTTAACCGGTGCCATCTCAGTACCTATCTATCAAACTTCCACCTATGTGCAGGAGGCCCCTGGTGTGAACAAGGGTTTCGATTATTCAAGAACAAATAACCCAACAAGAGCAGCTCTTGAAAAATTAGTTGCCGGACTGGAGCATGGGGAATCAGCCGCAGCTTTTTCAAGCGGATTGGCAGCGATAGACTCAGTAGTAAAATTATTGAAGTCGGGTGACGAGGTGTTAGCTGTGGATGATATATACGGTGGGGCATTCAGGCTCTATACCCATATCTATGAGAAGTTCGGTGTGAAAGTGAATTATGTGGACACATCTCGCATAGAGAATGTAGTGGAAGCTATTACGCCAGCTACAAAACTGGTATGGTTAGAAACTCCTACAAACCCTACCTTAAAAGTATCAGACATTGCTGCCATTGCAGGAGTAGCCAAAGCAAATGATGCACTCTTTTGCGTGGATAATACGTTTGCATCACCTGTACTGCAAAACCCATTGCTGCTGGGAGCTGATATTGTAGTGCATAGTGCTACGAAATATCTGGCAGGCCATAGTGATTTGATTGCGGGTGTGGTAGTTTGCAAAACAAAAGAACTTGGCGATCGCATCAAGTTCATTCAGAATGCTACGGGCGCTATTCTCGGGCCATTTGACAGTTGGCTGGTTATTCGCGGGCTAGAGACTCTGCATCTACGAGTAAAGCAGCATTGTAAAAACGCTCTGGAAGTAGCTCAGTTTCTGGAAGGACATCCTGGAGTAAAAAAAGTATTCTATCCTGGCTTACCTTCGCACTTTAACCATGAAGTAGCTAAGAAACAATCTTCAGGTTTTGGAGGGGTTGTGTCTTTTGTGCTTTCAGAAGAAACTATCGAAGCGGCAAAAACATTTGTGACTTCAACAAAGTATTTTAAATTGGCTGAAAGTCTCGGAGGGGTAAAAAGCCTGTTGTGTCACCCGGCTGAAATGACCCACAAATCGATCCCCGCAGAAATTAGGAGAGCTTCAGGCGTAAGTGATGGACTGATCAGGCTGTCTGTAGGGCTTGAAGAAGTACAAGACCTGATAAATGATTTGGAGCTGGCGCTTCAAAAAGTGGAATTAAAAGAAAAAGTGGCTGTTAACGCATAATCAAGATTTAAGAAATGGAAACTGATAAGAAGTTAGTACTTGGATTGTTTGGATTTGGTGTAGTGGGTGAGGGCGTATATTCCGTGTTGGGAAAGACTCCCTCGCTCGAAGCTACCGTAAGGAAAGTGTGTATCAAGAATATCGGAAAAAAGAGAAATGCACCTAAGGAATTGTTCACTGATCAGGCAGATGTGTTGCTCAATGATCCTGAAATTAATGTGATAGTAGAGATGATAGATGATGCAGATGCTGCTTTCAGAATAGTCTCTACTGCAATGAATAATGGAAAACATGTGGTGAGCGCCAGTAAGAAGATGATTGCGGAACATCTGCCTGAGCTTTTAGAGTTGCAGCGAAGCAACAAGGTGTCCTTCTTATATGAAGCTGCCTGTTGTGCTTCTATTCCGGTGATTCGCAATCTGGAGGAGTATTATGATAATGACCTGCTGCATTCTATTCATGCAGTCGTTAATGGTTCCACTAACTTCATCCTGACAAGAATTTTTGAAGATAAGCTTCCATTTAAGGATGCCCTTCTTCTGGCACAGCAATTAGGGTTTGCTGAAAGTAATCCTACTTTGGATGTGGAAGGATACGATGCATTGAATAAGTGGAGTTTCCTGCTTACACATGCCTATGGAATTCTTCCCGGGAAGGAAAGGCTGGTATTTACAGGTATTCAGAATGTAAACGAACTGGATGCTGGTGTGGCGGCAAAGAAAGATTGTGTAATCAGGCTGACAGCTTTCGCCAAGAAGCTGAATAATGGAAAAGTGGCAGCCTTTGTGCTTCCAAAATTTGTAAAGCAGGATGATCTGCTGGCATTTGTAAAGAATGAATACAATGGTGTAGTAGTAGAGAGTTCATTTGCCGATAAGCAGTTTTTTTACGGAAAAGGAGCAGGAAGTTATCCTACTGCATCAGCCGTTTTGAGTGATATATCTGCACTGCGTTACAATTATAAGTATGAGTATAAAAAGCTTTACTACCATACTCCGGGCGAACTGAGCAATGATTTTTATTTGAAGGTGTATGTAGGTTTCACTGAGTGGAAGCAGGTGCCCAAGAATGATTTTGAAAGCATAGAAGAGTGGCATTCAAACGACAGGGTAAATTATCTTGTAGGAATCATACATTTCGATAAGCTCAGAAAATCGACCTGGTGGAAAGAGAATGGGGTTAGCTTGGTTGTGGACGCCGATCCATTGATTGAGTCGCTCGATGTTACCCGGCTTAAAAAACGTAGTCTGGAGTTGGCAGGATACAACGGATAATACCAGTTGCCTCGACTGGTATCGGTCAATAGTATTGGAAAACACAAGCATTAATTGTCTATTGGTGAAATCAAATTTTTGATAATTTGACTGCACTTAACGACTCCACCATCTTTGTTGTATCAGCTTCTTTTTCTTTTTTCCTGGTGGAAAAAATGTAACGCCATTACAACAGGAGAGTGGAGATGGGGGACAATATTTTTTAGTTATTGACCTACTAAGTGAGACTAAAGTCCGTTGAGCTTAGCTTTTAAATTCATTACCCTGCCCTTCAGGGCAGGTCTATGGAACCACACTCCACAAGGGCTTTAGCCGCATTTCACTAAGAATAATGTGGCTAAAGCCGCGACCTGTTACCTTTCATTCCGTTGGCTGAAGCCAACGATAATAATAGTGGTGAAAGTACTTTAAACACAGAATTACTTCAGTCAAAACGAACAGATGCGACAGGAAGGAGCAATACCCTGTTTGAAAATTCTAATCCCAACTTGGAAAAAGGAAAAGCACAGTAGACCCCACACCAACTTTTACCGTTGGCTTTAGCTAACGGAGAAGGAAGACCACCTCCTGAGACTTTAGTCTCATAAGTAATGCGGCTAAAGCCGCAACTTGTTACCTTACATTCTGTTGGCTGAAACCGACGATAATAATATCGGGTAGAAGCACTTTAAGTATAAAATTACTTCAGGCAAAAAGAGCAGTTGCGGCAGGAAGAGACAATACGCAATTTGAAAATTCTGACTGAGGAAAAGACTAACCGCAACAAACCTCTTAAAATCTTTTACCGTTGGCTTTAGCCAACCGAAAAGAAAGGCACCTACTCAGGCTTTAGCCACATTTTATATAATGTAACCAGACAACGATGATTCTTTATTATTTCTGCTGAAGATAAAATTACAGGCCATATTGCTCAATTTGAATAGCTCTTTTTTCGCACTAAAACGGGCAAGTTGGAGCAGATAATTCCAATTGTAGATTATCCAGCCCAGTTCTCCCTGTCCAGGCTTCTGTAATGAATCGCCTCGGCAAGGTGCTCAGGTTTTATTTCTGAACTGTGGGCAAGGTCAGCAATGGTTCTGCTTACTTTGAGTATGCGATCGTATGCCCTCGCAGAGAGGTTAAGTTTTTCCATTGCTGTCTTCAACAAATTGGCTCCTGCAGCATTTATAGTGCATACTTCTTTGAGTAGCCTGGAACCCATTTGGGCGTTGGAATAGGTGCCCGGGTGGTCTTTAAATCTCTCTGCCTGGATTTCACGTGCCGCAATAACGCGTGCACGTATATCAGCGCTCTTTTCGGAAGCTCGTGATGAACTCAACTCACTAAAAGGAACCGGAGTGACCTCTACATGCAAATCAATTCTGTCTAATAATGGCCCTGAAATCTTGTTCAGATATTTCTGTACCGTTCCGGGAGCGCATGTGCAATCCTTCTCAGGATGGTTATAATATCCGCAGGGGCACGGATTCATTGAAGCAATGAGCATGAAGCTGGCCGGAAAATCAAGCGCCACTTTAGCTCTTGATATGGTCACCCTCCGCTCTTCCATTGGCTGCCTCATCACCTCAAGTACGGTGCGTTTAAATTCCGGCAGTTCATCCAGAAACAGGACACCATTATGCGCGAGTGAAATTTCTCCGGGTTGTGGTACGCTTCCTCCGCCAACCAGAGCTACATCTGAGATGGTATGATGAGGAGAACGAAAAGGGCGTTTCGAAATGAGTGTGGCATTTTCAGGAAGTTTTCCTGCCACACTGTGTATCTTGGTAGTCTCCAAAGCTTCCTGAAGAGTTATTGGAGGCAGAATAGTAGGTATCCGTTTGGCGAGCATTGTCTTTCCTGCACCTGGCGGGCCTATAAGTATGGCATTGTGTCCACCTGCGGCAGCGATTTCCAGCGCACGTTTAATATTTTCCTGCCCCTTAACCTCCGAAAAATCAATTTCATAATTGTTCTGTGCGTTCGCGAATTCTTCCCTCGTATTTACTATCGTTGGCTGTAAGAGTGACTCGTCTTCCAGAAAATCGACGACCTCCCTGATATGTCCGGCTCCATAAACCTTTAGTTGGTTGACCATTGCCGCTTCCCTTGCATTTTCCTTTGGTACAATCAATCCTTTAAAACCTTCTTTACGAGCCTGAATGGCGATAGGCAATGCGCCTTTGATTGGACGGATATTGCCATCGAGGCTCAGCTCGCCCATAATTACATAATCTTTCAGTACTTCCGTATTATTGATTTGGCTGGTGGCTCCAATAATTCCGATTGCAATTGGCAGATCGAACGCAGTGCCACTTTTTCGTATATCAGCAGGTGCCATATTCACGATCACCTTTGTGCGGGGAAAATAGTAGTTGTTGGATTTGATGGCAGATTGTATTCTTTCCACACTCTCCTTGATGGCATTGTCAGCCAGTCCGACAATGATGAAGTGTAATCCTGAAACAACATCCACTTCGAGTGTAATTGTAATTGCTTCTACCCCATAAACTGCACTTCCAAATGTTTTTACAATCATGAAATGAAAATAACGAAAATTATCATCAATACGGTTTTGCTAAACAAGGTGCTGAAGAAGCAGGCTAATTAAATAGCCTGAAATTCATGGAGATATTTTATAAATTGGTATTTTGATTGTGGACTCTTTTGCCCGTTTAAAAATCTTTTTCTCTCGTTTTTGATTATTTGCTTATTTTTCCAAACCTTTTAACAACTATTGTAAACCAAAAAATCCAACCTTTTATGGGGTTATTTATCAAGAAGCCTTTGGATATGCTGCTCAACGAAGCCTCTGCAACAGGGGAGCATACGCTGAAGCGAACTCTTAGTGCCGGTGCGCTGGTGGCATTGGGTATCGGTGCCATTATCGGTGCAGGGCTATTCTCACTTACAGGTCTTGCCGCCTCGCATTATGCAGGCCCGGGAATCATGATTTCATTTGTTATTGCTGCTATAGGTTGTGGCCTTGCAGGCCTTTGCTATGCTGAATTTGCCTCTATGATACCTGTAGCAGGAAGTGCCTATACGTATTCGTATGCCACAATGGGTGAATTTATTGCCTGGGTAATCGGGTGGGATCTGGTACTGGAATATGCTGTAGGGTCAGCTACTGTAGCATCCAGCTGGTCTGGATACTTTGGGAAGCTGCTCTCGAATTACGGCTTATCTTTTCCGGAAGAATTAATGAGAACACCTTTTGAAGGAGGCATTCTGAATCTGCCCGCAGTATTTATTGTAGTCATCATGTCACTAATACTTATACGTGGTACAAGTGAGTCTGCATGGGTGAATGCGTTAATTGTGGTACTGAAGGTATCGATCGTACTGGTATTTATTATTATCGGATTCAATTACATCAGGCCAGAGAATCACATTCCGCTGATCCCTGAGAATAAGGGTTCATTTGGGGAATTTGGCTGGTCAGGGATTATACGAGCGGCAGGAGTCGTATTCTTTGCCTATATTGGATTCGATGCGGTCTCTACTGCTGCACAGGAAACTAAGAATCCGAAGAAGGCAATGCCAATTGGTATTATGGGATCATTGATTATTTGTACAGTGCTGTATATCCTGTTTGCTTACGTAATGACAGGCGTGACTAATTACACAAACTTTGCCGGTGATGGCCTGGCTCCGGTGGCTACTGCAATTGATTGGATGGGTCCTATGGTAAATGGTGTAGTACCAAGGCCTGACTATCCATGGTTGAACAATTTGATAATTATCGCAGTATTGTTAGGTTATTCTTCGGTGATATTGGTAATGCTCCTTGGACAGAGCCGTGTGTTTTACTCTATGAGTACTGACGGGCTGCTTCCAAAAGTGTTCTCAGCTATCCATCCAAAGCATCGTACTCCATACAAGTCTAACCTGTTGTTTATGCTTTTTGTAAGTGTCTTTGCAGCCTTTGTGCCAGGAAAGATAGTAGGTGAAATGACCAGTATCGGAACACTGTTTGCATTCATCCTGGTAAGCGCAGGCGTATTGGTGATGAGGAGTACCATGAAGGATGCCCCGCGGGCATTCAGGGTACCCCTGGTACCTTTTATTCCTGTATTGGGGATTTTAGTGTGTCTGGGAATGATGGTATTCCTTCCATTTGATACATGGATTCGCCTGATAGTGTGGATGCTGATAGGGCTTGATATTTATATTGCTTATGGTGTTAAGAAAAGTAATATGAATGCAGGTCTGAAGCACATAAAGGATAAAAGTATCATCAGTGCGTGCGGTATCGCACTTGCTATACTTCTGGTAATTCTGGCAGTGGCGCATCATGCCATGACCGAGGAAGGAGCAAAAGACTTTGCGATTTACTACTTCTCACTTGTGTTTGCGGCAATTCACTTCGTGTACTTTATCTACAGATATTTTAAAGACAAGAAAGTTCCTGAAAATGCAGGATAAGATTTGAAACTTATAAATCAATAAGAATCTCCGGTGTCAAAGCCGGAGATTTTTTTTAGCATGAACTCTTCAATACGATGCTATCTTTACTATCATGAAAATAGCAACTTACAATGTGAATGGGATCAGAAGCAGGTTACCGGTATTGCTTAAATGGTTGACCGAGTCTGCACCTGATATAGCCTGCCTCCAGGAACTAAAAGCGCCACAAGATGCTTTTCCATTAGATGAGATTAGAGCATCCGGCTATGAGGCCATCTGGAAAGGACAGAAGAGTTGGAATGGTGTTGCCATTCTCGCAAAGCAAAATCTTGCAATTACAGAAAGGAAAAACGAACTGCCTGGTGATAACGACGATGAGCAAAGCCGGTATCTTGAAGCTGAAGTAAGGGGAATCATAATAGGCTGTATTTATCTGCCAAATGGTAATCCGTTTCCCGGGCCTAAGTTTGATTATAAACTTTCATGGATGAGCCGGTTGCACAAGCATGCCTCAGCACTCCTCGGCCATGATAAACCGGTTATTCTTACTGGTGATTTTAATGTGATACCTGAGGAAATGGATGTGTATAATCCGGAAAGGGTGAAGGATGATGCTTTATTCCAGCCGGAATCGAGAAACGCATTTCAGGATATTCTGAATTTAGGTTATACAGATACGCTTAGAAATTTATTTCCTGAGGAAAAGATCTATACTTATTGGGATTACTTTAGAAACGCTTATAACAGAAATTCAGGAATGCGTATTGATCATTTTCTGGTGAATTCTTTGACCTTGCCGGGAGTGAAATCCGGAGGGGTAGATAAGCATGTCAGAGGGTGGGAAAAGACGAGTGACCATGCGCCCGTATGGATTGAGATGGAGTAAAATGAGCGTAAAATGATACGGCGGATAGCCTAACCATCTACTAATGATGATACTGCAAGTTCATATCCTTTCATGCCAAACCCGAAGATAGTTCCTGCGCATTTGGCGCTGAGGTAAGAGTGTTTTCTGAAATCTTCACGAGCGGCTATGTTACTGATATGTACTTCTATGACAGGAACCTGAATAGCAGCTACAGCGTCTGCAATGGCTATGGAGGTGTGCGTGTAAGCCCCTGCGTTCAGTATGATTCCGTCTGCCTTTCTTGCAGCGTGCTGAATTTCATTTACCAGTTCACCTTCTACGTTGCTCTGGTAATAGGTAAACTCAACCGAAGTGAATTTTTTGCGGAGTTTGACAAGGTATTCTTCAAAAGTCTCGTTGCCATATACACCAGGTTCTCTGGTGCCCACCAGGTTCAGATTAGGGCCATTAATAATTGCAATTCTCATTTTTTAAAATTAAGGCTTAACCTGCATTCAGACACAGAGATTTTTTATACAGAGTATCCGTTCAGTTCATTTGCTTTTTCATCATCTCAAAGAAGTTGTCGAAGAGATACCTGCTGTCGTGAGGGCCGGGAGTGCTTTCAGGGTGATATTGCACACTAAATGCAGGGCTGTCTTTTAGTTCGATACCTTCGATGCTCTCATCATTCAGATTGATGTGGGTGATCCTTACGTCCGGATTAGCACGGGTTGCTTCCGGATCGATACCAAATCCGTGGTTTTGGGTTGTGATTTCACATTTACCGGTGAGTAGGTTTTTTACCGGATGATTCAGTCCGCGATGTCCGTGATGCATTTTAAAGGTAGGGATACCTTTTGCCAGGGCCAGTAATTGTTGCCCGAGGCAGATTCCGAAAAATGGCTTCCGGACAGATAGAATTTTTTTCAGGGTTTCTACCGCATAATCCATAGGTTCAGGATCGCCAGGCCCATTGCTCACAAAATATCCGTTGGGTTTGAATTTTTCTGCTTCTTCAAATGGAGTCTTTGCATTGAAAACCTTTACATAAGCTCCCCGCTCCGTAAGGCAGTTGAGGATATTTCTTTTTACCCCATAGTCAAAGACTGCTACACGAATGGGCGCATTTTCATCGCCAAGGGTATATTCCTTTTCTGTAGAAACATAAGATGCCAGTTCAAGGCCACTCATTGAGGGTACCTTCTGTAACATGATCTTTAGTTCTTCCACACTTTTGCCATCACTGGAAATGATGCAGTTCATTGCGCCCTTCTCACGGATGTGGATAACCAGTGCTCGGGTGTCGATCTCGTCGATGGCTACAATTTGTTGCTTTTCAAAGTATTCCTGAAGATTTTCTTTGGATGCGAAGCGCGAATATTTTTCCTCGAGATTACGGCCGATAATGCCCTTCACTTTTACTGACTCGCTCTCTACCTCTGAGTCTATGATTCCGTAGTTACCGATGTGGACACTATTCATAATTACGATCTGTCCGTAATAGCTCGGATCAGTGAAGACCTCCTGATATCCTGTCATCCCGGTATTAAAACAGATTTCTCCCGTTGCAGTGCCCCGTTTTCCGAAGGCTTTACCATAAAATGTGTTCCCGTCTTCAAGAATGAGGATTGCGCGGTTGGAAGTAGATGTGTCAGCCATGAAAAAGAATTTTGCAAAGAAAAGGATTTGAAGGATACGACGAAGTTGTTATTTTCTAAAAGTTTTCCACTTGTGAACATTGAAGGGGTGAGCCGGCTTGACAGGGGGAGTTTTTTTGCCTCTGTAGCGTCCTGATTTCCGAATGATAAGATTTTGTTGGGATGACTACATTATTAACAATGATACTGGAGGGGGAGGAAACAAACAAAATTTCTCCCTTTCCATTTTTATTTGTCGTTTGCCCGGGCAAACAGGTGTTTTTCTGGTCATCCTCCAAATAAAAAACCGCCGAATGGCGGTGATAAATTTTGTTTGTCGGGATGACTGGATTATTAACAATGATCCGGGAGGGGGAGGAAACAAACAAAATTTCTCCCTTTCTATTTTTTATTTGTCGTTTGCCCGGCCAAACAGGTGTTTTTCCGATCATCCTCCAAATAAAAAACCGCCGAATGGCGGTGATAAATTTTGTTTGTCGGGA
>JACFNA010000042.1:16761-19636 GCA_019455085.1 Chitinophagaceae bacterium | reverse complement strand
TCAGCGCAGAAATGTGTCGGCAAGGCCTACTACTTATATACAGAAGTTAATGGAGCGCAAGAAGCTTGGAGAGGGAGAGGAAATACATAAGATTGATCAGAAGAAAGAGAAGGAGGATATTTTTCAGCAGCAGTTTGAAGTAACAGCAGCAGATACTGCGGCCTCCAGACTGAACAGGCAGGTGGGGTCTAAGGTGCTTTCTACTGCCAAACAGTTCCCTTATGGCCCATTGAAATTCTCGGCAGACTATGTAGTGGCCGGCTTTAACAACGAAGCCCTGGGCACAAGGTACGAGCCTTATCAGGGAGGCTCCGGGCCGGTAACCCTTTCATCTAATAATGGGTTCAATGGAATGATCAGGCTGGGGATTTCTGACCTGATGGAGGATATCAGGGTTAGCGGTGGTGTACGCTTGTCGACCAATCTGAAAGATAACGACTGGTTGCTTCAGTTTTCAAATATGAAGAAGCGGGTGGATTGGGGACTGCTCTATTACAGGAGAACAGTCTCCGGCAGTACATCTTCCGGATATCCCGGAAAATTATATTCTAATCTGTATCAGGGGTCGATCTCCTATCCTTTTGACGAAACAAAGAGTGTACGTATCACTGCAGGGTACAGAGCTGATAAAACCGTCTTGTTTTCTGTGGATACAGTAACGATGAAGTTGGACTTAGACCCTAAGAAATTTGGATTGTTGCGGGCTGAATATGTATATGATAATACACTGAACCCTGTAATGAATATATGGGATGGAGTACGCTGCAAAGTCTATACTGACTTCAGCATGGATATGGGTACGCGCAGTGATCCGGGAGCCGCAGGCAAACTGACATTTAATATGGGTTTTGATGCAAGAGCATATTACCGTATATACAGAAACTTTATTTGGGCAGGGAGAGCCGCAGGTGATTTTAGCTGGGGCGATCAGAAGTTTATTTATTATCTGGGTGGTATAGATAACTGGCTGATGCTATCAAGCAATACCAAATTTGACGGAAACGGACAGGTATCATATCGCTATTTCAATCCTAACAACAGGCCTGATCCTGATGCAGAGTATGCATATCAGAGTCTTGCGGTGAATCTGAGAGGATTTATCCAGAATGCGGCAAATGGGAACAATTCATTGGTAATTAATAGTGAGTTTAGATTGCCGGTGTTTACCACTCTTTTCAGTAAGCCTATTAATAATGCTTTTCTGCGCAACTTCCAACTGACACAGTTTATTGATCTCGGATCAGCATGGAATGGCCAGTTTGATAAGATAGGCAGGCCTACTGTAGTATATACAAATCCTTCAGATCCGAATACTGTCCAGGTATTAGTGAAGGCGCCTGGTGTAGGCCCATTCCTTGGAGGGTATGGCTTTGGCGCACGCAGCATGTTGCTCGGGTACTTTGTAAAGGTGGACGCAGGGTGGCCGATGAATGGTATTTTCAAAGGCAAACCGATTTGGTATTTCAGTTTGGGACTTGATTTCTAATCAGATACTTTTGAATCCAAAATATATCTTTCTTGCCCCATCATTTAAGAAAAGAGAATAATTGTCTAAACTGCGGTGCTACAGTCAACGGCAGATATTGCAGTAATTGTGGCCAGGAAAATAAAGAGCCGCGTGAAGGTTTCTGGCATCTGGCGGTAGATTTTGTTTTTGAT
This sequence comes from Chitinophagaceae bacterium, assembly GCA_019455085.1. Lineage (GTDB taxonomy): Bacteria > Bacteroidota > Bacteroidia > Chitinophagales > Chitinophagaceae > Ginsengibacter. The sequence continues at coordinate 17,977 of JACFNA010000042.1, read as the reverse complement.
CTCTTTCATTTTGATGGCAAGTTTTTCAGTTCACTCCGATACCTTTTGTTTAGGCCGGGTTTTCTTACCAGGGAATACATGGCAGGTAGGCGAACCAAATATCTGCATCCCGTGAGGATGTACATATTCACCTCCGCAATTTTCTTTCTCATATATTTTTCTTTTGTGCGTGGCCATGAGAAAGTGAATGAAGCACGTTTTAATGCAATTGCAGCAGAGACGATTAAAAAGAGCCTTCAGGATTCGCTGGCTGGTGTAAATGACAGTCTTAATAGATCAAGGATCATGTCGGTATTGGGAGGGATAGACTCCGTATTCCAACTTGAAAGTGCGGGAAGCGTCAGAGATGAGGGGATTCGGTCGATCGGTACAAGGGCAAGAACGGTGGAAGAATATGACTCACTTCAAAAATTGTTACCCCCCGATAAAAGAGATGGCATGCTGGCCCGCCTGTTTATGAAGAGGGGAATAGAAGTGTTTGGCAATACAGGCTCGCTGGAAAATGAGGATTATGGAAAGAAGCTGGTAGAGAAATTCGAACATAATATTCCCACCTCACTTTTCCTGGCACTTCCCTTTCTGGCAATGGTGCTTAAACTATTGTATATCCGTCGGAAGCATCCGTGGTATTATGTGGATCATGTAGTATTTCTGCTGCATGTGTTTATGGCTTCATTCCTGATTGTACTGGCTTATTACGGATTTCTGGGGCTGTATAAATGGACGGGATGGAGAGCGATGAGGTGGATTGGAGAAATTGTGTACTGGTACACAGTGGTCTATAGTTTTCTGGCCATGTATTTCTTTTATCGTCAGGGATTCTGGAAGACCCTGCTGAAATTTCTACTCTTCATTTCGATAGGCGGGTTAATCACTGTGCTCGTATTCCTGGTGATGCTGGGGGTAGCATTCTTTACGGTGTAATAGCTGTAGTAGCCTCATTAATTAGCCGGCAGGCTTCTCTTATTTCAGTGTGAGTAATGGTGAGCGGCGGAACGATTCGGATACATTCAGGTGCAAACAAAAACCAGTCTGTAAATATTCCGTGGGCTATCAGCCAGTCGATATGCTTCTTTGCTAGTTCTGCATTCTCAAATTCCAGGGCGATCATCAGTCCTTTGGAACGGATTGCCTTTATCCTATTGTTCTTTTTCAGTAGTCTGATAAAGAGTCTTTCTTTCCTTTTTATAGCTCCGATAAGATTCTTTTCCAGAAG
>JACFNA010000042.1:0-16751 GCA_019455085.1 Chitinophagaceae bacterium | reverse complement strand
CACAGCATACAGGATGGCCACCAAAGGTGTTCATGTGCCCGAGTACAGGACTTGTCATTAGAGCGTCCATAATTGATTTTGAAGATATAAATGCTCCCAAAGGCATTCCACCGCCAAGCGCTTTGCCCAATAACAGGATATCCGGAACCACATCATATTGGGTGAAGGCAAACAGGCTGCCGTTTCTTCCAAAGCCACATTGAATCTCGTCGAGTACCAGCAGCGCACCGGTATCACTGCATTTTTTTCGTAGTGCCATCATCCATTCGGGTGCAGGCACTACAACTCCTGCTTCTGCCTGGATTGTTTCAGCGATTACGCACGCAGTGGAAGAATCTATCTGCTCAAGGTCTTCAAATGAATTGTATCTTAAATGGGCGATGCCAGGCAATAAGGGCCGAAAACTATTTCTCCAGTACTCGTCACCTATGATGCTGAGCGATCCCTGAGTGCTGCCATGATAGCTTTTTTTGAATGCCACAATTTTTGTGCGCCCGGTGTATCTCTTGGCAAGTTTCATGGCTCCTTCTGTAGCTTCCGTACCTGATGCAGTGAAGAATACTGAATTAAGGGGGTCGGGCAGGTTGTCCACCAATAATTTGGCATAAGCCGTTTGGGGACTTAGTACCAGTTCGCCATTTACCATTACGTGCATGTAATGTTCCGCCTGATGCTTTACGGCTCTGATCACTTTTCTGTTCCCATGTCCCACGTTGCACACACTGATGCCGCCGATTAGGTCGAGGTATTTTCTGCCATCATGCCCAAAGAGGTAATTTCCTTTTGCTTTTTTAATCTCCAGAAGCAGTGGTGCATCCGAAGTCTGCCCGATATGTTGTAAAAAGAGTTGCCTGTTGTTCATGATGTCAGCAAATTTGTTTGTTTAGAAGAGATACCAGTTCTTCTGTTTTTTCGTAGAGTGCTGCTTTTTGCCCTGTATGGAAATTTTTGGCGTATAACCCCAGTTCCAGATCATTCATTAGCGACTCAAATAATTGAGTGCTTCCTATTCCCACATTGCACTGATCCATCCTTTCCAGCACAGCCTGCCTTGAATATTCATGTGGAGGTATCTTTAGCTTAGACGAAAGATAGTCTTTCAAAGATTGTTCCAGACTTTTATAGAAGTCTTCTGTACTGGCGCTATCCATCAGATAAGGAATCTTATCCAGAGGGTGGGCAGGTATCTCTGCTTTAAATGGTACCTCCGGTGCGGTACTATTTATCTGTGTTTTATTTGCTGTATAATTATGGTGCCTGTTTCTTCTTCGTATGACCGCAAGTGTTAGTAAAAATAAGATACCCATTGCCAGAATGATAAGTCCGATTTTTGAAAGACTGTCGGATAAAAGATTTGGCGCTTCCTTTGGTTTCAAATGAGTAGCAGCAGTGAAGCCTTTGCCTCTGGACACATTGAAGGAGATGGGTTCTGTCGATGCAGTTTGATATTTTCCTGAAGTGGGGTCAAACCAGCTGAAGGTAATTGGTGGTATATGGTACTCGCCTGCTTTATTAATGGTAAAAGGAATATTAAAAGTCTTGTAACCGCTTATAGGTACTTTGTTCTTATCTGTTTGTTCGTTGATTTTTGCATCGTAGGCTTCGATGCCCTTTTCCCATCGGATATCCGGGCAGGTAATAAGTGAAAGATTTCCTTCTCCGCTGATTGTTACCAGTAGATTACCTGCATCATCAGTAGTGAGGTGTTCGTTTTGTAAGGCAGATTCAATACTGAAGTGGCCTACTGCACCTTTGAATGCAGGTGGTACCCTTTCGGCAGGAAGTGGTTTTACGTGTATGGTCAGTGCGTTGCTTTTCAGGTTGGCTGTCTGTGTAACCGTTTGGTCAGCCGGCAGATTATCGTCTGCAAAATCCTGCAACATTTGCAGGAGGTAATTTGTAACTGCAGAATTTGCTCCTTCGTCTTTTATAAAGGTTACTTTATTTGATAACTCAATGGGGGTGAGTTCAAAAGTGCCGGCCCTCATGGGGAATATCTGCACCTTTCTGAGCAGATGGCAGTTGTACGATTTCCCATTCACTTTCTCTTCAGTGGGGATACCCGGTACGTCCATATCGGTTACTGAAAATCCATTGAATGAAGGTGCACTGGTAATATTGGTTTCAGAACGCAATCGTGTATAAAGTTTGAATGAAACCACTACAGGTTGTCCTTCATAACATTCGGTTTTGTCAGATTCCATCCGGATGAAGATATTCTTCTTTATTTTTTCAACGGGGTCCTCATTCGGACTAAGAATAAAGTCTTTCAGACCACTGCCTTCCCGGATGCCGGGGACAATGCCAAAGCCCAGAGAGGAGGCCGGAGGCGGGGGTGGTGTGGGAGCTACGCTCTTGACATCAAGAACTGTAATATGCAGGGAATTGCTTTTTAGTTCCTTCCCGTTCACGCTGGCGGTTGCAGGTGGAATTGTAAATTTTCCGGGCTTCACAGGATGCAGGATGTATTTAAGAGACTGCTGCCGTGTTATGGCGCCATTTACACTGGTTATCTGAGATTCTTGCATGGGTCCATTCATAACCTCAAACCCTTTGAATTCAGGGGGGGTAATGGTACCTGAAGCATTCTCCAGTCTGAATTCAACCTGAAAAATATCATTCTTCCCAATTTTGGATTCATTGGAAATAGCGGAAAACTTCTGTGCCCGCACTGTGGAAGAAGACATCCAGGTAAGCACAAGAAGAAGCGTAATCTTTGGAAGGAAATAAAGTAAAGCTCGCTTCATTAATCCCTTTTCTTGATGAGATACAAAGGTATTCTCTATCGCTATAAAAAAAGGTTAATGAGTTCGGGTTTAGCCGAAGCATTTGGCCCGGCACCTGGTGTGAATCAATTAACTGGCGACTGGTACTTACTCAATAAATTTTGCTGAGGAAGCGCCTGATTTTTTGATATCTCTTTGTGATGGATTGCCTTTTATAAAGAGGTTGCTGGCTCCGGAGATTTTACCGGTCACACTTCCGGTAACAGTGATTCTGGCATCTGAGGCCCCGGACAGGCTGGCATCCAGTTTCTCAGTAGTCAACCCAAACGCCTTAAAGTCGCTCGCGCCTACACTTTCCAAAGAAACCTCAAGTGCTTTTCCGCTCAACTGGGCATCAGATGCCCCTGTAAGTTTTACATTAAGTTTGGAGGCATTGAAGGTTCCTTTTAAATCGCATGCACCGGTAAGTTGTATGGAAAGCTTGTCGCCGTTATACGCATCTGCAAAGTTGATGTTGCAGGCAGAAAGCGCATTGATTTTCTCCAATTGAGTATAGGATACATATACGCGCAGTTTTCCGCGGGAGGAGATTCTGAAGGGGGAAGACTTCACACTTATTTTAAGGGTGTTATCTTTTACCTCGGTAAGGATTACATCATTCCCGACTGATTCCGGAGCGCTTACGGCCACCGCAATTTGGTTTCCATGTGTCAATAAAACATCCACCGCTCCGGTTACCATAATACTATTAAAGCTTTTTACTTGCCTGAGAGTAGCATTTGGGTCGTTGATTACCATCTGGGACGAGGCTGTGAAACCTGATATTGAGAGCAGAAAGGCGAAAGTCCATTTCATTCTTTGGATAATTTTTTTGTAGAACGATTGAAGAACAAAAAAGTTACAACTCGTTTTTACTTACTTTTGCATTAGAAAATTTTTAAACCGGGGTGCATCTGTTAAAGATTGCTGAGATAAAACCCGCAGACCTGATCAGGATAATGCCTGCGAAGGGAGGATTCCAAAAAAATCTTTTCGTCTTCTGCTATGCGGGTGTGTTCCGGTCGGATAACAAACCTGAAAGATGAAAAAATATTTACTGCTACTCCTGCTATCGGTTAATGGTTTCAAAGCAATTGGACAAAAAGACACATTGATTTTAAAAAAGGGTGACACCCTTATGCTTGATAATATTGAGGTAATGGCCATTCGGGCAGATGATAAGATGCCATTTGCAAAGACAGACCTTTCCCGTAAACAGATCCAGACTAATAACCTGGGATATGATTTACCTTTCTTACTGGAGCTAACCCCCTCAGTAGTGGCCCATTCTGATGCCGGTAATGGTGTGGGCTACACAAATCTGAGTATCAGGGGCACAGATGCTACCCGAATTAATGTAACCCTGAATGGCATCCCCTTTAATGATGCAGAAAGTCAGGGTACCTTCTTTGTCGATATGCCTGATATTGGTTCTTCGGCAGGCTCTGTGCAGATTCAGAGAGGCGTGGGGACAAGTTCAAACGGAGCTGGTGCTTTCGGGGCTACCATCAATCTAAGCACCAATGAAGTGAACACAAAAAGATATCTTGAACTCCACAATAATTATGGTTCATTCAACACCTGGAAGAACACCATCAGGGCTGGAAGCGGGCTATTCAGGAAACATTTTACGCTGGATGCCCGTCTTTCGCGAATCTCAAGCGATGGGTATATCGAAAGAGCATCGAGTAATCTGAAATCAGGGCTTATCAGCGCGGCTTATTTGAGTGATAAAACTAGTCTCAGGTTCAACTTCATCACCGGCAGGGAAATTACCTATCAGGCCTGGAATGGGGTACCAGAGGAAATGCTAAAGACCAATCGCAGATATAACGCTGCGGGTACTGATAAGCCGGGTAGTCCCTATTCTGACGAAAATGATAATTATGTACAGAGCCATTATCAGTTGTTCTGGAATCATAAGATGAATCACCATCTTTCATGGAGTGTAGCAGGTTTTCTTACAAGGGGTAAAGGGTATTATGAGAATTATAAAGGATCACAGAAGTACTCCAAATACTTTCTGCCCGACTACCACGATGGGTCACAGGTGGTTAAGAAAACGGATATGATCATCAGAGCATGGCTTGATAATTACTTTTATGGGTCTGTGTTTTCATTGCAGTACGAGAAGGAGAAGACAAGGTTTACATTTGGGGGAGCAGGTACTTATTATGACGGAGGCCACTACAGCGATATCATCTGGGCTCAGCAGGGAGTGCCTGATAATTACAGATACTATAACGCTCCGGCTTTTAAGAAGGATTTTAATCTGTATGCAAAATGGATGCAATCCTTCGGAAATGGTTTCGCTGCCTTTCTGGATCTGCAGCAGAGGATGGCTGACTATGAAATCAATGGATACAAAGGGCATCCTGATATTTATGTACAAAAAAAATATACATTCCTGAATCCGAAGGCCGGTATTTCATTTTTCAAAAACGGGTATCAGGCGTATGTATCCTTCTCGGTGGCTGCCAAAGAACCGAATCGCGATGACTTCGAAGCAGGAGCCAGTCAGATTCCACGTCCCGAACGACTGCTTGACTGGGAATCGGGTTTTTCTATTACTAAAAAGAAGTGGATGGCGGGTGTGAATTTCTATTATATGGATTATCGTGATCAATTGGTGAATACAGGAAAAATCAATGATGTAGGTGCCTACACCAGAACTAATGCAGACAAGAGTTTCAGAGCCGGAGCTGAACTTCAGGCAGGTGTCAAATTATTGACATGGCTGGAGGTAAGCGGCAATGCGACACTGAGTACAAACAGGATTAAGTCATTTACGGAATATGTGGACGACTATGATAATGGCGGGCAGATACAGAAACAATATACAAATACAGATATTTCTTTTTCTCCCAATACCATCGCGTCGGGGGTTGTTCAGATCAGGCCATTCAGACATGCAGAGGTCAGGTTGATTTCCAAATATGTGGGAAGTCAGTATCTTGACAATACTTCTCAGTCAGACCGGATGCTGAAATCATACTTTGTACAGCATGCGAGGGCCAGTTACACTTTCGCAGGAAGTATTTTCAAAGAAGCAGAATTGATGTGCCAGGTCAACAATGTTTTTAATAGCATGTACGAGCCAAATGGTTACAGCTTCAACTACATTTCAGGTGGCAAACCGGTAGTAGAGAATTTTTATTTTCCAATGGCCGGCACCAATTTCATGTTTGGGCTGAACGTGAAATTTTAGCTCCGGATTTTTGTTAATAAGGACTTACGATTTTCGGAATATCGAGAATTTCCCGATTGCATAAATGGATGCTGTCCGCAGGGTACACTTTTGCCCTCGTAATTTATTTTCAAACGCAAAAAAATGTATTAAAAGATTATGGCAAGTATCAGGAAAGTGTTTTTTATCTGTTTGGTTTTTGTCCTCGGCGGATTTACTGTGAAGGCACAGAAAGTGGGGGTTATGATTATGGCACACGGGGGCAGCCAGCAATGGAATGATCTGGTGGTTCAGGCGGCACAACCGCTTACAAAAAAATATATAGTTTCTTATGCCTGGGGAATGGGTGATCCTATCACGCTTCAGAAGGCAGTAGATGAGTTGGAAAGCAAAGGGGTTACAAAAATTATTGCGGTTCCACTCTTTATCTCAAGTCATAGTATGGTTATCCGTCAAACGGAGTTTTTGCTAGGCTTGCGCGATAAGATGACCGACCCTCCAATGCCTTCAATGGATCACTCAGGCGGATCGCACGATATGTCGGCAATGAAGAGCGCACATGAAATGGCTTCTACACATGGTGGGCATAATATGTCGCACGGAAATGCACCTGCGGCTGAATTGAAGCCATTAAAAATCAAGGCTGAATTAGTGGTTACACCTGCGCTGGATGACAATCAGATAGTGGCAAGTATCCTGCGCGATCGTGCGGCAGCACTGAGTACAAATCCTTCTAAGGAGACTGTGGTGCTGGTGGCGCATGGGCCTAATGGGGAAGAAGACAACCAGAAATGGATTGCCAATTTAGAATCGCTGTCACAGAAAATTCAGAAGATTCAGGAAACCAGGGGGCCTGATTTTAAACAGGTTTTTGCAGTAACAGTGCGCGACGATGCTGATAAGGCGATTTTTGACCAGGCTAAGGAGCAGTTGAGAGCCCTGGTTCGGCAGGCCGGTTTGTCGGGTAGTGTGATTGTAGTACCTGTGTTTCTTTCTTCCGGAGGAAGAGAGCATGCAGTAGCAGAGCGCCTGGAAGGCTTAAATTATAAGTGGAATGGAAAGGCATTGCTGCCTGATCCACGGCTGTCCGATTTTCTGGCAGGATCGGTGAACGATGCATTGAAGAAGAGTCCGGTGTCAAAACGATAGCACGGTAGTGCTGGTGGGGTATTAATAGATATCTATCCGGAAGAGGGCTGAAGTAGATTAACGCTTCAACCCTTTTCCGGATTTATATTTCGGTGAAGTGAGCACATTTTGTTTCTTAATAAATTTCTTTGCACTTTCTTCAGTATTTTTAACCGATGTCAGCCGCTGTTAACGTAATTAGAGATGAAACCTTTGATCTGGCTTTTCGCTTTGCCACCGAAACCAATGAACATATTTTTCTGACAGGGAAAGCGGGTACGGGCAAGACTACCTTTCTGAAATATTTAATCAGTCATAGCAGTAAGAATGTAGTGGTAGCGGCGCCCACGGGTGTGGCAGCCATCAATGCAGGTGGAGTGACACTGCATAGTTTGTTTCAGTTGCCTTTTCATCCTTTTCTTCCCAATCCTGCTTCGCGTGATGAATTGCTGGCACGCCTGAAATATAGTAAGAACAGGCTGGACACACTTCAGAAGATGGATATGCTGGTGATAGATGAAGTGAGTATGGTAAGGTGCGATGTGATAGACGCTATTGATGAAATATTAAAGTCTGTCAGAAAAAATCATACAGAATTATTTGGAGGCGTTCAGGTGTTGTTTATTGGAGACCTCTATCAGTTGCCACCTGTCGCAGTAAGGCATGAGTGGGATATCCTTTCTGAATACTACCAGTCGCCGTTTTTCTTTGATGCACATTGCCTGAAGAAAGAAATGCCTGTTTTCATAGAGCTGACTACAGTGTTTCGCCAGTCTGACAGTGTGTTCATTCAGTTGCTCAACAACATCAGAAATAATATGATGGATGAGGACAGCTTTGAAATGCTGAATGACAGGTACAGTGCAGATTTCAGGCCGGATATCGAAGAAGGATACATTACACTTACCAGTCATAATGCACAGGCGGATGCTATTAATGAGCGGGAACTCAATCGGCTTTTTGGAGAAGAGTTTACATACGAAGCTTCTGTGGAAGGTGATTTTCCTGAAAATAGTTTTCCTGCTGAAAAATCCATTCGCCTCAAGCGGGGTGCTCAGGTGATGTTCTTGAAGAATGATGTAATGGGGAGATATTTTAACGGAAAGATAGGAGTGATAGATTATTTGTCGGACGACGAGATTAAAGTGAATGCCGGAGGTGAGCTAATCAGTGTGGAGCGTGAGACGTGGGAAAATATCCGTTATGAACTCGATAGTAAAGAGGGTAAACTGAAGCAGGAAGTCATGGGTGCATTTACGCAGTTTCCGTTAAGGCTTGCATGGGCTACTACCATTCATAAAAGCCAGGGCCTGACCTTTGATAAGATAATGATCGATGCTGCCAAAGCATTTGCGGGTGGGCAGGTGTACGTGGCATTGAGCAGGTGTACCAGTCTGGAAGGAATTGTGTTGCTGAGCAGGATACCTCCCAGAGCTATCGCATGCAATGCGCATGTGGTGGAAATGCACCAACGGTTTTCAAACCGTAATCTGCCCGATCGATTTGAAGCCGCACGGGCTGCCTTTTTGCAAAAACTGTTTTCGGATATTTTCTCATTTGAGAGGCTGGAAGATCCTTTGCGAAAACTTAATTCAAATATTTTCAGATTTCATGCAGCCCTTTCAGGAAATGCAGTACAGTGGGCTGATGATCTGGCTGCCAGGATTCAGTATGACAGTGAGGTCGGGAATAAATTCCTGGGAGAGATATCACGATTGCTGTCAGGAAATGAAAGGATAGAAAGTAATCATAATCTGCAAAAAAGAATTACGCAGGCTGCAGTCCACTTCGACAGGAGACTTTATGATTCCATGCAGATGACATTGTCCCCTGCGATTGAGACAGAAAGCAAGGAGGTAGCCAAAGAGATTAATACTTCGCTGGTACAGATATTCAATATCCTTCAGGATGTGTATCACTCTATCCAATACTGCTTCAATGATTTTGTATTACAGGATTTTCTGAAACATAAGTTTGATTACAAACCTGCTGGAAAGCGAATCAATATATATGCTGCCGCGAAAGAGGAAACGGGTACGTCGGGAGGAACCAAGGGTGAATTACTGAAGCGGTTGAAGGCGTGGCGCAACGAAATATGTAATAAATATAATTTACCTGTGTATATGGTTGCCAATCAGGCTTCACTCTCTATGATTGCTTCCAGGCTGCCGACGACAGACAATGAACTAGCCGAAATAAAAGGCTTTGGAAAAGTGAAAGTGAAAAAGTATGGTGCAGATATACTTTCTATCGTGCAGGAGTTTTGCGAAGAAAACAATATGCGCTAGCCGCCGTGAGCGACTCAGCGGATGAATGTAACCTTTTCATCTACAGGAGCCCGCTCCATTTCTTTAGGTGTATCCTTTATTTTTCCGATGTAGAAAAATCCAATCAGTTTGTCTTCCGGCTCAAGATGAAAATATTCCTTAGCTTCTTCAATGTAGGTAACTCCTCCTGTGGAAAGATAGCAACCAAGATTATATGCAGTAGCTGTGAGGAACATGTTCTGGATAGCACAGCCGACAGCCAGTACTTCTTCGATTTCAGGCAAGCGATCGGCATGGCGTTTCAATCCGATGGCTATAATGTGTGATGCCATGAGAGGATAGTCTTCCAGCTTTTTGATTTTTACCTGATTTTGTGTGCCGTGGTGTTTGATATAAAGGGATGACTGCAGGTCGGCAAATTTTTTTCTTCCGTCTCCGCTAAATACAGTAAATCTCCATGGCATCGTCTTCTTGTGATTGGGTGCTGTGTTTGCGTTTTTCAGAATTTGCCTTATGATGACTTCATCTACAGAAGCTCCGGGTTCGTATTGGTATGGGTAGATGCTTCTTCTGCGGTGAATAATTTCATTGATAACTTCAGACGTGTGCATTGTGGTTTTTAATAAATGGGATGCAAACATAAATGAAAGAGATGATTCAGGCGACTGAATGCGGACAACTCATTTTATTTATTTTTGGCAAAAAAAGAATGAGCAGATTTACAGAATTTGACTTCAGAGGGCATAAAGCATTGGTCAGGTTAGATTTCAATGTGCCGATTAAAGAAGGCAGGATTACAGATGATACGCGCATGAGGGCAGCACTGCCTACAATTCAAAAAATCCTGTCGGATGGTGGCAGTGTAATATTGATGTCGCACCTGGGGCGCCCTAAAGGTGTGGTGGATGCAAAGTACTCGTTGGAGCAAATAGTACCTCATCTGAAAGAACTCCTGAAGGGAGTTACTGTACATTTTTCGGCTGATTGTGTGGGTACGCCTGCTGAAGAAAAAGCTGCTTCGCTAAAACCGGGAGAAGTTTTGTTGTTGGAAAATCTGCGCTTTCATGCAGAGGAAGAAAAAGGAGATCCCATTTTTGCAAGACAGTTGAGCGGCCTTGGCGACGTGTATGTGAATGATGCTTTTGGTACCGCCCATAGGGCCCATGCATCCACAGCCATCATTGCATCTGATTTTCCCGCTGGTAAAAAAATGTTCGGGCTGCTGATGGAAGCCGAAGTGTCGAATGCAGAGCGCGTATTGCATGCCGCGGAGAAACCTTTTACCGCCATTCTGGGTGGTGCCAAGGTGAGCGATAAAATAGAGATAATAGAGAACCTGCTAAATAAGGCAGATAATATCATCGTAGGAGGAGGGATGACCTACACTTTCTTAAGGAGTCAGGGAAAAAATACGGGTAACAGCCTCTGTGAGGAGGATAAACTGGATTTGGCCACCGATATAATGAACCGCGCACAGGAGAAACATGTGGCTTTCCTGCTTGCGCCCGATAGTGTGATTGCAGATTCGTTTAGCAATGACGCACATAAGAATATTGTTTCCAATGATGAGATACCTGAAGGCTGGATGGGGCTGGATATCGGGCCGGAAGCCATCGAACTGTTTTCAGATGTAATAGCCGGGAGCAAAACTATTTTATGGAATGGTCCGATGGGCGTATTCGAGATGAGTAATTTTCAGACAGGTACCAAAGCAATTGCATTGGCTGTAGCTTCAGCCACGCAGCATGGTGCATATAGCCTGGTAGGAGGTGGTGACAGTGTAGCGGCTGTAAACCAGTTTGGGCTGGCAGAAAAGGTAAGTTATGTTTCTACCGGCGGTGGTGCATTGCTTGAATATTTTGAAGGCAAAACCCTGCCGGGTATTGCAGCAATTAAGGAATAATTAACCTGTTGAAAAAAAGTGAGACCTGAATTTTCAATTACTTTATCTTCACAAAAAAAATAATACGAAATGAAAAAGAACACACCCTTATTAATAATTCTTGGCCTGGTGGTGATTTTGGGTTTTTGGGGATGCGGAGCTTATAACGGACTGGTAACAGCGGATCAGGAAGTGAAAACAAAGTGGAGTAATGTAGAAACCAACTACCAGCGCAGGATGGACTTATATAACAGTGTAATAAAGACCATTGAGGCTTCAGCCAATTTTGAAAAGAGTACACTCACTGAAGTGCTGGAAGCAAGATCCAAAGCGACTCAGGTAACAGTCAATACAGATGATCCTGCGAGCCTTGAGAAGTTTCAGAATGCGCAGGCAGGCTTGTCAGGTGCATTTGGCAGATTGCTGGCGGTAGCAGAAGCGTATCCTGACCTGAAGACTACGACAGCATTCCGTGATTTTCAGACACAGATTGAAGGCACCGAGAATAGAATTAATGTAGCAAGGCAGGATTATAACAATTCGGTTAAGCAATATAATCTCAATGTAAAGACTTTCCCCAAAAATATTTTTGCGGGCATTTTTGGATTCAGGGAGAAAGGATTCTATGAGGCAGACAAGGGTAGCGAAAAGGCGCCCGACATCAACTTTGATATTAAGTAAGCAATGACCTGGCTCAGGAAAAGAAGACCACTATTCTCTCCGGCGCAGTCTGAGAGAATAGTGGATACTATTCGGGCTGCGGAAAAACAGACCAGTGGCGAAATACGGCTTTTCGTAGAGCGCCGTTGCAAGTATGTGGACGCACTCGACCGCGCGAGCAGGGTTTTCTATAACCTTGAGATGGAGCAAACCCAACTGAGGAATGGTGTGCTGTTTTATCTGGCAGTGGAAGATAAACAGTTAGCTGTTTTTGCAGACGAGGGGATTCATAAGGCAGTGGATGCCGATTTTTGGAAACAAACACTGCACAAAGTTGTCTCAGAGATTCAGGGGGGCGATTTGGTGCAGGGAATTTGTGACGGAATAAAAATTATTGGGGAAGCATTGCGTACTCATTTTCCTTACCAGCCGGGAGTGGATAAGAATGAGTTGCCCGACGAAATCGTCTTTGGCAATTAGATTAAGGCAAACATGAAGCATCATCTTTTACTATTCATAAGTTTCTTTTTCTGGGTGGGCTTGTCTGCCCAGAAGATAGAGGCGCGCCCGAATCCTCCGCACGCTGTAAACGATTTTGCGCAGATGCTGGCACCCTTTCAGAAGGATGCCTTGGAGCAGAAACTGAGAGCCTATAACGACTCTACATCTTCGGCAATTGTGATTATCACAGTCAATAATCTGGATGGGTATGATATTGCAGAGGTAGCGCTGAAGTATTTGCGCGATTGGGGAGTGGGAACTAAGGAAAAGAATAACGGAGTGGTCATTCTGGTGGCAAAAGAAGAAAGAAAGGCCAGGATAGAAACAGGTTATGGAATGGAAGGCGTGTTGCCGGATATACTTGCAAAACGCATTATAGAGGACGAGATGATTCCCAATTTCCGAAATGATGACTATTACCGTGGATTTGACCAGGCAGTAGATGCCATCATCAAAGCGGCTGCCGGTGAATATAAGGCTGAACCTAAGGATGATAGTAACGGGGGTGGTCTGGCAATTATAATTCTGATTATCTTTTTTATTCTAATGATTCTCTTTATCAGAGGAGGAGGCCGTGGAGGCGGTGGCCAGTATATGAGCAGACGCGGATCATCAGGCTGGCTGGATACGCTACCGTGGATTCTGCTAAACGATTCAATGAATCGTGGAAGTAGCCGGGGTGGCGGATTTGGCGGAGGTGGCTTCGGCGGAGGCGGCTTTGGTGGCGGCGGTTTCGGGGGCTTTGGTGGTGGTAGTGGCGGTGGCGGTGGTGCCAGCGGAGGATGGTAAATGTAATACACAGACGTAAATAGGTGGTTTCTGCCTTTTTTCCTGGTTAGACTTGTACATTGAAGGAATAAACACCAACTTGTCTTAAATTCGCCAGCAAAAAAAATACCAGGACAATGTTCAAAACAATTATTGAACCCTTTAAGATTAAATCGGTAGAACCGATTTACATGAGTTCAGAAGAAGAGCGGATTGCTTTAATCAGGAAAGCACATTATAATCCATTTCTTCTGCATTCCAGAGATGTAATTATCGATCTCCTTACAGATAGTGGCACGTCTGCCATGAGCAGCAAGCAGTGGGCTGGTATCATGGTAGGTGATGAGTCGTATGCAGGAGCTTCCAGTTTTGAAAAGCTGGAGAAAGAAATTCAGGACCTGACCGGGTATCCGCATGTATTGCCTACCCATCAGGGCAGGGCAGCTGAGCGGATATTGTATAGTTATCTGGGAGGAAAGGGGAAGATATTTATCAGCAATACTCATTTTGACACTACCCGTGCCAATATTGAATTCAGCGGTGCTGAAGCAATTGATATACCTACTCCTAAAGCCAAAGACCACGAGTCTGAATATCATTTCAAAGGAGATATGGATATAGAGAAACTGGAGTCGCACCTCAGGCATGATGCCAACAGGGTAGGGGCTGTAATCCAGACGGTAACCAATAACAGCGGAGGAGGACAGCCGGTGAGTATGGAAAACACCCGACAGGTATCTGCTTTGTGTAAACAATATGGAGTATTGTTTGTAATTGACTGTTGCAGGATTGCAGAGAACTCTTATTTTATCAGACATTTTGAGAAAGGGTATGAGCATCATTCCTACCGCGATATAGCCAGAGAGATGTTTTCTCTTGCTGACGGAGGAGTGATGAGTGCTAAGAAAGATGCACTGGTGAATATTGGAGGGTTTCTGGCATTGAAAGATCAGAAACTGGCCGATGCCTGTACGAACCTGTTGATTATTACAGAAGGGTTTGTTACCTACGGAGGTCTTGCAGGTAGAGATATGGAAGCCATTGCAATTGGACTGAGAGAGGTGTTTGATGACGATTACCTTACCTACAGAATCACCAGTACCAGGTATCTGGGAGAACATATCCGCAAAGCAGGTATTCCGGTAATTTATCCTATTGGTGGCCATGCAGTGTATGTGGATGCAGGGTTGTTATATTCACATATCCCCGCAAATCAATATCCCGGCCAGGCATTGGTTTGTGAACTGTATAAGAAAGGAGGTATCCGTGCAGTAGAGATAGGTTCAGTGATGTTTGGAAAGTACGACGATAACCATCAGTTAATACCTGCTCCGGTAGAATTGGTGCGGCTGGCCATCCCAAGGCGTGTATATACACAAAGCCATATTGATTATGTGATTGAGGTGTTTGAGCACATTAAGGAGAATTTGCACGGTGTAAAGGGAATGAAGATTGTGAAGGAGCCTAAATTCCTGAGACATTTTACTGCCCATTTTGAAGAGATAGCCTGAGGAAATAATAGGGAGGGCAATTAGCGAATGGGTGATAAATAAAAAAGAGGCTGGTGGTGCAGCCTCTTTTTTTAATAATTTAATCCTGGGTGTTACTGGTTTTTCAGGTTAAATTTTCTTTGGTTTTCATAAGAGATCTCACTGTTTTCAAAGGATTTGGGTCAATGGTTTTCTCTAGGATAGGTTATATTCTGGTTTTTCGTAGGATTTCTTGTTTTGGTTTCTCAGGATCTTGGTATCTTTTTGGATTCTCAGCGGGTTTTTTGGGTTCCGGTGATTTTATCAACCGAATCTGAATACAAAGATATAAGCCCCCACCGGGTATTTCAAGAGCATTAGTGCTCGATATTTGGGTTAATAGAAATACCCTTATTATCGTAGATTTACGATGTAATCAGAACGCCCTTTTACGGTATCGCAGGAGCTGGTTAATATTTTGTATTACCAAACGATTGATAATGAAAACAGTACATCTTATTATCAGGGGTAAAGTACAAGGAGTGTATTTTAGGGCGAGCGCGCAGAAAGAGGCAGAAAGACTTGGCCTGACGGGGTGGGTGCAGAATATAACTGAAGGCGTGGAAGCAGTAGCCTCAGGTGAAGAGGGGGCTGTCAGCCGATTTGTTGCCTGGTGTCATAAGGGGCCTGCGCGAGCATCCGTGCAAGGCGTAACACTTGAGGAAGTGCCCTATACTTCTTTTGATCGTTTCTCAATCAGGAGATAACATGAAACTTTAAGGATCACGGTATATACGGCGAGGCAGAAATGACCTATAACAGTTAGGAATACTCGTATTATTAACCTGTTGTTCAAATGTTAAAATAACTCATTCTTAACCGTTTATCCATTGTTAACATTTGATGCTGTTTTACGGTAAGTACTTTTGCAAACTCTTAATTTTTTAAAGTACTACTGAATGAGATATTTACTTGCCGGGATACTGACATTTTCATTTCTTAACCTTCAGGCGCAAATCGATAGGGAGCCATTGCCCGATCCGGATAATAGCACTATAAAAGTATCGACCGGTAAGACACTGATTGGA
Organism: Chitinophagaceae bacterium; assembly: GCA_019455085.1. Lineage (GTDB taxonomy): Bacteria > Bacteroidota > Bacteroidia > Chitinophagales > Chitinophagaceae > Ginsengibacter. Next base: position 1,036 of record JACFNA010000042.1, on the reverse strand, counting down.
AAGGTGATTGAACTGGGTACAAATAAACCGATAGAGGCTGCAACTGTTCAGCTTTTTGCAGTGAAAGGGCCCGAGGGAGCAAGTGCGGATTCCCTGATCAGTGTGGTGCTTACCAAAGCAAACGGAGATTTCAGATTTGAACATATTGGATTTGATTCAGTGAGGGTGGTGGTTTCTTCAGTTGGCTTTTCACCTGCAACTATTGCTTCAGTATTTGCCCCGGGAAATGACCAGAGTACACAAAGACAGGATATAGGCAATGTGATTCTGCCCAGAGAGGCGCAACAGTTACAGGCTGTAGTGGTAACCGCAGCTACTCCCAGGATGAAGTTGGGTATAGATAAGAAGGTATTTGATGTGGCGCAGAGTCTTACCTCGAAAGGAGGAACTGCCGAGGACGTGCTGAAGACGATTCCTTCTGTTTCTGTGGATATTGACGGAAATGTGCAGTTGAGAAGTGGTACCCCCATTATTTATGTAGATGGCCGGCCCACCATACTGACACTGGATCAGATACCGTCAGATAATATTGATAAAATAGAACTAATCACCAATCCTTCGGCTAAGTTTGATGCCAGCAGCGGTAGCGGTATCATCAACGTGATTCTGAAGAAGGATAAGCGCAGAGGGATGAATGGAATTGTATCCCTCAGTGGAGGTACTCCCCAACTGTTCAGAGGCAATGCAAACCTGAATTTAAGACAAGGGAAGCTCAACTTTTTTGTGAGTGGAGGCTACAATACCTCTGAAAGCAAATCGAAGGGTACAAGTGACAGGATCAATAAGGTAAATGGGGTAGTCAATAACTATTTCAACCAGCAGTCTGTGAATGAGCGTGAGCGTAATTTCAAATCGGTAAGAGGCGGAATGGATTTCTTTATGGATAATCGTAATACGCTTACATTCTCACAGGGATATACACAGGGAAACTTTTATAATAATGAAAGCCAGGAGCAGCAATTCCTTGATATAAATTAAATGACTGTTCGGCTGGGCGATCGTAATTCCAAAGGGGGATTTGAGTTCAGAAGGAACA
>JACFNA010000326.1 GCA_019455085.1 Chitinophagaceae bacterium | reverse complement strand
TACCCTTTGGGGTTCCAATGCAGGATACTACCAGGAAGGATTTCAGTACGCTTACCCGGCTGGCAAATACACTGCATCATCTTACAAGAGAAAAGACGATTGAAAAGAATCTTTTTTTCAAACCTTCTGACACAATAAATGCATTCCTCTTTGCGGATAACGAGAGATTTCTTCGTGAGCTACCCTACATGCAGGATGCGTCGATAAAAATTCAGAAAATCGGCAATACCGACTCTGCCGATATAACCGTTATCGTAAAGGACCTTTTTAGCATTGGTGGTGCAATTGGTGCCATTGGCCTTCATCGTACAGAAGGCGAAATCAATATTGATAATCTAAGTGGTAGCGGAAACGGAATTGTACTTTTTGGTCTCTACGACGATAACCGAAAAAAAAATGTAGCGATCGGTGGAGAAATGGTTCGGCGTAATATTGGTGGTGGCCACATAGATCAGCGTATTGGTTATCAGAACAACTATTCCAGCATCCTAATGGCTCCCCGACAGGAGAACTATTATTATTACAACCTGTCAAAGCCTTTAGTGAACAGATTTATGAACTTCACCTACGAGATGGATGCCTCGTATCACAAAACATCCAACAGATATAATACAGATTCAATTTATAAAGCTGATTATGATTATGCGTATTATCAATTCGAAGGTTGGTTAGGTTATAACATCAACGGCAGAAAATTTACTCCCTATGATGAGTCTTCCAAACTCAGGCTTCTCACAGGGCTTCGCATCATCAACAAGAAATTCACAAGAGTCCCCTCTGTACTTGGCAGCAAGCATAGTTGGCAGTATGCAGATCTGACAGGAATTCTTTCGTCATTTACTTTTTATCGTCAAAACTTTGTAAAGACAAACTATATATACGGTTTCGGCAGAAATGAGGATATACCTGTAGGGCTTATGTTTAATGGTACGGTCGGCTTTACGATTGAAAATGAACATTCACGCCCGTTCATTGGGCTGGATTTTCAGAACTACGGATTCCTGAAAAATAAAAACTACCTGAACTATACACTCAGGGCAGAAGGTTATCTGGGGATGCATCGGCCTGAAGATATCAATCTACTTGCTTCCATTAATTATTTCGATCGCCTCAAGCCTCTTGGTGCAAAATGGACTCAACGTTTTTTTCTGAGCCTCTCTGCATCACGCCAGATAAATACAGTGTTAAATGAACCTCTTTTCCTGAAAAGTGAATTTGCTATTCCCGAATACGGCAGAGAACTTACAGGAGGAGATGCCCGAATCAGAACCAGTGCAGAATCAGTATTTTTCAGTCCCTGGAATTTAATCGGCTTCAGATTTGCTCCTACTCTTTTTTTCAATCTGGCTGCCTTTAGCCCATACGACAGCCACCTGAAGTTGTACTCATCTGCCGGAGCAGGCCTGAGGATGAGAAATGAAAGTCTGATCTTTGGAACGATCGAACTTAAAGGCTTTTATTTTCCCGGGAAGAACTTCAACAATGAAAGGTTTGGCATAGACATCTCGACAAACATAATCTTCAGATACAATACCAAGTTTGTTAAGAAACCCGATTTTATTAAGGTTAATTAAGTGCTGTCTCAAAGAAAGAATTGATATTTGCACTAAATTATTCACTGGTGAAAATCGTGTTCTACAAAAACAAAGAATTATTTTTCTGGACTATAGCGCTGGTGTTTTTGTATTTTTTACCATTCGGTAACGATCTGGTTTTGTGTCCCATAAAATTAGCAGGATTTTCGTTTTGTCCCGGATGTGGAATTGGCAGTGCCATACACCTGGTACTGCGCTTACGCCCGGTGGAATCCATTCATGTGCATTATCTGGGTATCCCGGCAACAATTGTGATTCTTTACAGAACAATTACACTTTATCTTAAACTCATTAACCCTAACTCAAATGTCTTCAGGTATTCATCCCCTTCTGGTTCGTTACCTTCCTGACGCAAGCATTGAAGAACTAACCACTATCAGTAACCGTATATCTACTTTCACGGATGACCGGATTGAGAATTTCTGCCTTATTTACAGATCCAGGAGAAGAGACCCGCA
>JACFNA010000325.1 GCA_019455085.1 Chitinophagaceae bacterium | reverse complement strand
TCATGATCAGAGAGGTTAAAGGCGAAAAAGAATTAACGGATCAGGATATTCATCCCGAAGAAGACCAGGATGTCATTGACCCTGAAACCGGCCAGCCTGTGGATTTTGAAGAAGAAATAACGGCTGAATATCCCACACAACCGGCAATCATACAAGGCGGTGAAATAGTATCCGACTCCAGGCAGAAAATATATGTGGCCGGAGTGGATGTTTCGGTGTTAAACGAGCGGGCTCAGTCTCTAGAAATCTGGTATTGGGAACATAAACTGCCCGAAGGTATTAAGACATACAGCAAGACGAAGCCGATTCAGAAAAGCGAGTTTGATGGTCTTAAGAAGTGGTGGAAGAAACACAAAGAAAATGAGCAGGCATGGAAGGTATCTATAGATACGATTGCTGCGAATGACTATAACCTCGACATTAAAAATCCGCATATTTTAGAGGAAAAACACGTGTATTCAAGTGCGGAACTGGTAACGATGCTACATGAATCATTTCGTAAAAGCGACGAGCTTCTTCAACAATTAAGAAAGGAGTTGGAGAATGGATAACGCACAAAATAAATCCCAGCTTATTATTTATCAGACCGAAGACGGACAGACAAAGATTCAGGTAAAAATGGAGGATGAAACAGTCTGGCTTACACAAGATCAGATGGCAGAACTCTTTGCTAAAGGCCGGTCAACCATTACTGAACATATACATAATGTTTTTAATGAAGGGGAACTTGATGAAAAATCAGTATGTCGGGAATTCCGACGAACTGGCACAGACGGTAAAGAATATGTTGTGAAGCATTATAATCTTGATGTCATTATTTCGGTTGGATACCGGGTTAAGTCGCGACGAGGAACACAATTTCGTATTTGGGCCACACAGCGGCTGAAAGAATACATTATTAAAGGTTTTGCTCTGGATGATGAACGATTAAAACAAGGTGGTGAAAAGGCGCGATATTTTCAGGAACTTTTACAGCGCATTCGCGATATTCGTAGCAGCGAGCGAAACTTTTATCAGAAAGTAACCGATATTTATGCCACCAGCATTGATTATAGAAAAGATGACAAACTGACTGCGGAATTTTTTGCTACTGTACAAAACAAGATGCACTATGCTGTTCATGGCCACACCGCGGCGGAGATTATCGACAGGCGGGCAGACAGCACAAAACCCCTTATGGGTCTAACCAATTTTAAAGGGAATTACATTACCGCACAGGATATAAAGATTGCAAAAAACTATCTCAATGAAGATGAGTTAAAACGCTTAAATCTTATCGTGTCTTTGTATCTTGACTTTGCAGAATTGCAGGCAACCAACGGCAGGCTGATGAAGATGAATGACTGGATAGAGAAACTTGACCAGTTTTTGAAACTGAGTGAACACGAACTCCTTACCCATGCCGGTAAAGTGAGCGCTGAGCAGGCAATTGAAAAGGCTGAAAGCGAATTTAAAAAGTACAAAAAAGACCGAGACAAAGACTATATTTCTGATTTTGATCGTGCGACAAAAGCGATTGAGCAGAAAGCAACTAAACGCATCCAGAAGAAAAAGAGGCGGGAAGATGGGTGAGTGGAATATGGTAAGGATTGGAGACGTTTTAAAAGAGGTCTCACGAGAGAAAAGACTGGATCCAAATACAAAATACAGGCTTCTTGGAGTAAAGTGGTATGGAAAAGGTGTTTTTCTGCGAGAGGAAAAATATGGAAATGAAATAAAAGCAACTAAGCTATATGAAGTTAAACAGAGAGATTTTATCTACAATCGTCTTTTTGCATGGAAAAGTTCTTTTGCAGTTATTCCAGATGAATTTGATGGCTGTCTGGTATCAAATGAATTTCCACTTTTTACTTGTGTTGAGAGTAAATTGCTTCCTGAATTCCTTCTTAGTGGCATACTTTTGCCCGAAAATATTACAGCTATAAATAATCTTAGTGGTGGCATGTCGAGTGTTAGCCGAAAAAGATTTAAAGAAAAGGATTTTTTAAATTTTAAAATTCCACAATATGGTATTCTGACACAAAGTAGAATTTGCCAAAAACTGAAAACAATATCAG
>JACFNA010000041.1 GCA_019455085.1 Chitinophagaceae bacterium | reverse complement strand
TTTACCGACCACCCTTTGGCATAGTTGGCGTTTACTGCGGAGGGAGTTGTCATTACTGAAATGGTAGCCGGCGTTAAAATATCGGGTTTCGTAGCGAAACCATCCACTGCAGCAACAAGTTTTACAAAATCGCTTGCGGTAGTAATCCATCCACCGTGCGCACTCATTGCGTGTACATTCATTCCTCCATACGTCCAGGGTAGTTGTTCGCCCGTTCCATAAACTGAAAGATTGGTATATCCGCCGGTGTTGACATATTCCACTTCGCGTTCCATCTTTTCGCTCAATAGATTGTTGCCTACGTGCATATCGTATATACCTAAAGGAGCCAGTATTTGTGTCTTGACATATTCTTCGTAGCTCATGCCCGAAAGCTCTTCAATGATAGCTCCGAGAGCCAGGTAACCAATATTGGAGTATGCGTATTTAGAACCCGGATCAAAATTCAGTCCCTTTTGCAAGAGGTATTTTACCAGATAATTTTCAGAAACAGGATTTGATGTTCCCAGTTCCAATGCCACAGTCAACGGATTATTGATTGGATCGCATCCGGAGAAATAGTATGGATAGGGCGGCGTTGGGTTGGGGTTACAATTGACACTTCTGTCCCATCCGGCTGTGTGTTCCAGCAGTTGCTGAACTGTCATGTCATAGACTCTTGTATCAGTGATGGTGGAAGTTGAAATTACCGGAGCGTCTTCCAGAATACCGCCGGGCCCAAAAACCTTTGAAGACATACTAAGTTTGCCTTCCTGCAGGAGTTTCATTATGGCTATGGCTGTTATTTGTTTGGAGCAACTGGCAATCCTGAAAAGGCTATGGGGCTGCACGGCAATTGTCTTGGACAAATTCTGGTACCCAAAACTACGCGAATAAACAATTTTGCCATCTTTAGCCATGGCAATAGATAGGCCTGTGACATTGTAATTAGTCATAAAAGTTTTTACAAGGTTATCCGCAGTAGTCATTTGCGGAACCGGAATACCGGTTTGTGCATTGGCAGAAATTGTGAACAGGCTGACGAGTGTGTAAATTATGGACCTCATAATTGTTGAGTTTTATTATAGATTATTTATCGTAAGAAATGAGAAATGTCACCGCTGGCACTTAATTTTTTAGATTAACAATTTTGCAAATAAGTTAGCCAGCTTTTAAATGGGAAATATTGGAAGAAGTGCGCCGCCGATCAGGATCGTAGCGGGATTAAAAATAAAACATGTTTGTAATATAACAATCAATTGAAGGCTGTTATTTCGAAAAAAATCTCCGGCCTGGCCGGCTGGTTTCCTTTTGATCAAAGCCCTTCCTTTTGATCAAAGTCCTGCAATTGGAAGGGGCAATCATAAAAAAATGTGATTAACTAAGGGTAGCTTAGGAGGTTATTTTAGAAAGCTGATTTTCAATTAGTTAATTAAGGTGTAGGGGGGTATACCGCTTCTAATTTTAGAAGCCTTAGCTCGTAGCATAAATTAAGTCTCGAATACAGACAGAGTAAATATAGGACTAGTAGTTCGGGATTTGCTTTCGCAATAAGCTCTTAAAAGTTTAACCAGAACTACCGTTCATAGTTTGTCCTACTATTGTTTTGGATTAAACACTCTTGCGAGAGGAGATAATTCTACGTCAATTTTCTGTTTATTCTTCTTATTAAAACCGTCAGACAGGGATTCCTGGATAATTTCAAAGTCTTTTTCTTGTCTATAACCAATAATTAATTTATCGATTACTGCTATTGGCTCATTTAGAGTAGCTTCCTCTAACCATTTTGAATTCCAAATATTAGGTTTTGCTTTGAAGATTTGGTCCTTAGTTTTTTCTTTGATACATTTTAGGTTTGCTTCAGTTTTAATATATAACTTGTCAAAGTAAGTTTTTTCATTCCGGTTGTTTAAAACAAAGGAATGTTGATCAAAAGATTCATGAAATCGCAAAAAACGAACCTCATTCTCAATTGCATATAAACCATTCTTGTGAAACCCTAAAAAAACCCCTATCCATTCTGGTATTTTTCCTTGCCTTCCGAAAGGATTTGATAATAAGTTCACTTTTTCTTTATTTTTTTTGATGAACTTATCATGATTTTCCCTGAATAGCGAAAACTTTTTCAAATACTTCTCATCAGTAGTATTAATCAAGTTATTTTTTCCATAGTGAATCTTGCTAAGGTAATTGCTTCTCCATCCTTTCGTAGGCGAACTAAAGTGAAATACTATACCAACACCTAAACCGTTGTCTCCATATAATCTCCACGAATCAAAATTATCTCCATTTTTAGAATAGTCACAAAAGGAAATACAGAATATCTGATCCTTTAAATCTTTTAGTTCATCTTTTTCATACGTTCCTAAAATTTCATTTCCCGCATAAAGTAATTCCTGAGGATCATCTAAATATTGGAGGCTGTTCATCCGGAAAAAACCGTCATTGATAATATTTACGGTATTTCTAAAGGAAGTGTAATGAATAAATTTATCAGCATTTGGATAATAATAATCACTTCCTTCAAAATCACTGAATGTTTCTGGGATGCGGAAAGAAACTTTCGGAGCAGATACACTATCATCACTCCAAGAAACTCTTTCAAAGTGTTTAATAAATGGAAAAGAAGGTCTGACAACTTCTTCCAAATATTCAGTTTCTAACTCTTTAATTAATTCTTTATACATCTGTACTATTTCATAATTCCAAAATATGGCTATTCGCCATGTGTACTAAATTACATTTATATTTTTTGGCCAAGAAAATATTAGTTACTAAACCAACATTGGGTACCTTATAACTTCAGCCACGAAGACACCAAGTCGCTAAGCCCCGATAGCTATCGGGACACTAAGTTTTTTCTTTGTGCTGCTTCGTGTCTTTGCGCCTTTGTGGCAGAAGAAGTAAGATGATAGCCACGAAGACAAGAAGGCACTAAGCCCCGATAGCTATCGGAACACTAAGTTTTTACTTTGTGTCGCTTTGTGTCTTTGTGCCTTAGTGGCAAGAGAAGTAAGAAGTTAGCCACGAGGACACCAAGGCACTAAGCCCCGATAGCTATCGGGACACTAAGGTTTTTCTTTGTGTCGCTTCGTGTCTTAGTGCCTTAGTGGCAAGAGTGAAAGATGTTAGCCACGAAGACACCAAGGCACTAAGCCCCGATAGCTATCGGGACACTAAGGTTTTTCTTTGTGTCGCTTCGTGTCTTAGTGCCTTAGTGGCAAGAGTGAAAGATGTTAGCCACGAAGACACCAAGGCACTAAGCCCCGATAGCTATCGGGACACTAAGATTTTCCTTTGTGCCGCTTTGAGTCTTAGTGCCTTTGTGGCAAGAGTGAAAGATAATAGCCACGAAGACACCAAGTCGCTAAGCCCCGATAGCTATCGGGACACTAAGTTTTTTCTTTGTGCCGCTTTGTGTCTTTGTGCCTTAGTGGCAAAAAAAGTTGATTCCCGCCCCTTCTAAAAAAGAAAAAACACCCAATCTGAAGTATGAAATCATTGATTGAGTGTTTCTAACGAACTCCTATGCGGGCATTTTTTTATTCTTACGCTACAGCCTCCTTTAACTGTAAAGCAGCCTTCCTTTCTTTCCTTGCTGCTTTTCTTTTTGCCAACCTCTCTTTTATGCGGTCAACGGCCAGGTAAGTAACTGGTACTATAATTAGTGTCAGAAGCATTGAACTTGTCAACCCGCCAATCAGCACCCAGGCTAATCCATTCTTCCATTCTGAACCTGCGCCGGTGGCCACAGCAATAGGAATCATTGCAATTACCATTGCAATAGTGGTCATGAGAATAGGACGGAATCGTTCCATCGTACCTTCTATCAGTGCATCATAACTGCTTTTACCTTTTTCTTTTAAATGATTGGTAAAGTCAACAATTAATATGGCATTCTTAATAACAAGTCCGACCAACATAATCAATCCCAGCATACCAAAAATACTAAGGTTGGTCATGGTTAATGCCAATGCCAGGAATGCACCAATCATTGCTACCGGTACAGAAAACATTACCACAAAAGGATACGCATAGTTATCGTATAAGGCAACCATGATGAGATAAACCAAAATGATAGAACCCATTAATGCAATCAATAAACTGCTAAAACCTTCTGCCTGGTTTTTGACATCACCTGCCGCTGCAATATTCACTCCTGCCGGCAAATCCATCTTGTCAAGTTTTGCCTGCACTTCATTACCTACTGTACCCACCGGGCGGCCTACTACCTGTGAAGTAATTGTTACCGTTGGTACTTTATCTTTCCGCTCCAGTGTGGTAGGTCCTGTTGAAGGTTCAATAGATGCAAACTGGCTTAGTTTTATCAAGTCACCTTTTGAGTTTTGAAAAGTGAGATTGCTTACATCGTTCATATTGCGGCGGTCAAACTGGTCAAGCTGTACCCTTATCGGATATTCCTCATCACCCACTAAGAATTTGCTATTATCGTTTCCCGCAAATGCATTTTGCATGGTGGCGCCTACCACATCCAGCGACAAGTTCAATTCTGCCAGTTTATCCCTGTCCACCTTAATCGCAATCTCAGGACTACCGCCTTCCATTGATGCCTTTATTTCTGATGTACCCGGTACGCTTTCCATTATGGATTTGACTTTTTCACCAACCGCCAGGATGGTATCTAAGTTAGCGCCCTGTACTTCAAATTGGATGGGAGCTGTAGCGCTTCCTGAAATCATACTAACAGGCGATGCAGTGATTTTTGCGCCCGGTATGGTTTCCTGAATTTTTAATTTTGTGGTGGCAGCATATTCGCTTGACGACATAGACCGTTTTTCACTCGGAACCAGTTTTACATTTATCTGAGCAAAATAAGCGCTGGTAGCAGCACTGCTTCTACCGGATGACGCACCTACGGTAGTAAATACATTGGTCACATTGGGGTCGCTCAGGAGTTGTTTTTCAATTTTCTGCGTAAGAAAATTGGTTTGTGTCAAAGGTGTTTCTTTTGGCATTTCAGCCTGTATCTGAAACTCGCCATTATCCCCGCTGGATGCAAACTCTACCCCTATCATACCGCTACCCAACAAAGTAAATGATGCAATTACTAATGCCATGATCGCGGTAAATGTAATGCGCTTGTGATGCAGGGACCATTGGAGGATGTTTCTGAAAAAATTCTGGAACGATTTAATCACATTTTCAAACCAGATCAATGGTTTGTCAGTTATCTTTTTAGGGTTCAGGTGCGAGAGCTTTGTAAAGCGGCTTGCCAGCCAGGGGGTTAATGTAAATGATACCAGCCAACTGATTAAAGTAGCAGCCACCACCACTACAGAGAACTGGAATAACAAATCAGAAATAATTCCTTTCACAAAAACGATAGGTAAAAATACTGCCACAATCACCAATGTAATAGACGTAACAGAGATGCCGATCTCTTTCCACGTATCCACTGCCGCATCCCAGGCAGAACTACCCTGTTCCATTCGCAGATGAATATTTTCCAACACCACAATACTGTCATCCACAAGGATACCGATAACCAATGACAAACCCAGTAAACTCATCAGGTTTAAAGAGAATCCGAATGCCGCCATCACGGCAAATGTGGAAACGATTGATACGGGCACCGCTATCATTACAATGAGGGCATTCCTGATATTATGCAGGAAGAACAGCATAATCACCGCCACCAGTATCACAGCAATAATCAAATCATGAATCACAGAATTAGCAGCTTCTTTGGTGAAATCTGCACTATCATTTGCAATATTAAAGTGCACGTTGGATGCACTGTACTGCTTCTCTATTTGCGATAATTTCTCCTTCACCTCATTACTGATTCCCACCGTATTGCCTTCTTTTGTTTTTATGATAGAAATACCTATAGAGGGGATGCCGTTAACCCTTGTTAAAGTAGTGGCATCTTCCTTTGAATCGTATATGTCAGCCACATCTTTAAGCAATACCTGGCTACCGTCAGCAGCAGTAGATACAGCAAGGTTGATCAGTTCATTTAGACTAGTCAGCTTCCCGCTCAGTCGGATAGATACATCCTGCTGCGTATTTTTGATACTGCCCGTAGGGAAATTCAGGTTCGCGTTGGCAATGGCGTTTGATACCTGCAAAATAGAAATGTTATAGAATTTCAGTTTATCATTTTTCACATTAATCTTAATCTCACGTTTTTCACCTCCGGTGATATCTACTTTAGCCACACCATCAATACGGCCCAATTCCGGTTTAATTGTTTTATCTAATAAATCAGTGAACTCGCGTTCATCCATGTCTGAGGAGGCACCAATACGCATGATTGGCAATTCATCCAGAGAGAATTTACCGAGGCTCGGATCTTTGGCTGCTGCCGGCAAATCTGATTTAATGGTATTTACCTTGCGTTGTGCATCCTGTAAAGCGAGGTCCACATCGGTTCCATATTTCAGACTTACAGTGACAACTGACACGCCTTCCTGGGATATGGACTGTGAATAATCTAAGTTCTCCAAATCGGATAACGCTTCTTCAATTTTCTTGGTTACAGAGGTTTCTACTTCATTTGGGCCCGCACCGGGATAAATAGTGGTAACAGAAATTACGGGTGCACTCAGTTTGGGGAGTAGCTCGTAAGTAAGCGTATTGTAACCAACCAGCCCCAATAGCACCAGTATGCTAAAAATCACTACCACCAATGTGGGGCGTTTTACGGATATGCGTGAAATGTTCATAAAATAATTTTTAGATTAATTGGAATAATGGTTACTCTACCACCCGGACTTTTGTGCCGGTCTGTAGATTTATCTGTCCTGTGACAACCACTTTATCACTTTCGTTAAGCCCCTTTAAGACAATAAGCCGGTCGCCACTCTGGTTCTGAACTTCAATATTTTTAAGTATTACAGTGCTGTCACTGTTTAATACAAACACCTGTGCATTTTGGATGCTACCTACAATTGCCTGCCGCGGAATAAATAACTTTTTACCATTATCATGATGATCGGTGTTAAACTTAGCCGTACCAAACATGCCGGCTTTTAGCGGGTATGCATTATTGTTAGGCACCTGTATCTCCACATTATACTTCCTTCCGGCATCAGCCTGTACGCTTATCAAACTAATTGTTCCGCTAAACTCATGGTCAGGATATACTTCTGTCTTAATGGATACAGCCTGTCCTTTCTTCAACTTAATTACATCCAGCTCGTCCACTCTCACCACCATTTTTAATTTAGAAATGTCCACGACACCGCCCAACTCCATTCCGGGCGAAGCAAAACTTCCCTGCTCCACCTTAACCTCGCTTACAAAACCTGACATTGGCGAGCGGATTATGGTATATTTCATTTGCTGTTGGATATTTTTAACATCGGTACGCGCCTTATCCACATTCAGTGCTACATCCTCGTATTGTTTCTGACTGATGGCGCCGGCTTCTGCCAAACGTTCATACCGTTCTTTATTTTTGACGGCGTTATTGTATGAAGCTTCAGCCGCAGCAAGACTGGACTGAATGGATGTTGGGTCAATTCGTGCGATAACCTGCCCGGTGCGGATGCTCTGTCCTTCCTGAATGTTAAGCTCAATAATTGAGCCTTGCGCTTCTGCAATCAATGGCAAAGTCTGACGCGCTTCAAACGAGCCCGTCAATTCAATATGGTTATCCATTGATTGTAATTCAGCCTCCGCAATTTTTACGGGTATTGCAGTTACGCTTTGAGGTACTGCAGTAGCCCTGGCCTCAATTACCTTTTTGTTGTTAACGAGTGTATATACTACGATGATTACCAGCGCCGCAATTACTGCAACGGGAATAAGGAGCTTTGACCGTTTATTTTTATTAAGATTTTTCATTTTACGGTTGATTTATTATTGTGATTGTTTAATGATTGATTGAAAATTCTTTTATTAATTGGCTTAATTGTCCGCTTGCCTTCATGGTTTCAAGTTCGGCAAGGTTTGTTTGGAGCATAGCGGTGAGGTACTGCGACTGTGCTTCGCGCAGGCTGTTTTCGGCATTGATTAACTCCGCCAGGTCAGATACTCCTTCTGTATATGACAGCTTTGCCACATTGTACAGGTCTTCTGCCAATTGCATGTTCTGTGTTTGTGCCTCAAAAACTTTTTGGTTTTGATTCAGATTGTTATTGGCTGTCCTGAATTGGGTTTGGATTTGCTTGGCAGTATATTCTTTGGTGAGCTCCAGTTGTTTTAACGCGGTATTGCTTTGGGCAATCTGGTTACGTTTTTTAGAACCATCAAAGATTGGGATGCTCAGATTCAGACTGTAATATCCGGATGAAATACCTGTGGCAGCATTACTTTTAAAAAGTTTTTCGGTCTGCCACTGACGTCCGAAATTGGCAGAGAAGGAAAGGGTGGGCTTATAGCCGGCCCTAATGTTTTCAGTGTTCAGATTTTGTAACTGGATTTGTTTGTCAAGAATATTCAAATCCGTATTGGCATCCAGATTTAATTGTTTGGATACGGCTACTTTCTCAGATCCCCGGGGTGCCGTTATTACAATGGGCTGCTCCATATCCAGGTTCATCAGGAGTTTTATGTTGTCGATCGTCTTTTCGTAATCATTTTCCACATTAGAGAGTTGGGTCCTCATATTGGTGAGGTTCACTTTTAATTGTTCAACGTCCACCTTTTTGATAATTCCTTCTTTCAGTTGAAGGCTGGTGATGTCTAATAGCTTTTCGGTTCTGTCAATATTCCCCGCATAAAGTTCCTTTTGTTTTTCCGCCAACTGAATTTGTACATACAATTTTGCCATATTGTATATCAGGTCTTCTTTGGATTGGAAGGTTTGCAGTTCGTATAATCCCTGACTTTCTTTGGCAGCCTTCAGTCCTGTTGTTATGGATGGGTTGTAAATATTCTGACTGAGTTGCACGTTACCGTTGTACACGAAGCGGGTACCGAATTTTACAGGTATTGTAGTGCCGGGCTGTCCCATTATTTCACCCGGTAATAATTGGGCACCTCTTTGAAAATTGTCTGTACCTCCGGCCGTACCGGTAATCTGGGGCAATGCGGATGACTTAATTTCTTTAATCTTAAACTGATTGTTAGTTTCATCCAGCTGTACACTTTTTAGTTGTGGGTTATTTTTTACCGCATAGTCGATTGCTTCGGTAAGTGTAAGCCTCAGAGTATCTTTTTCCTGTGCAAGAGTTACATTGCCAAGCAGTGCCGCGGCGACAAATGTGAACCAATACTTCTTCATACATCTATTATGTTTAGTTAGTTCAGGTATTACTGAACTATTGTTTTAAAAAAAAATTAGTTGATCCTGTCAGCATACACTTTATAAAGCGCGCTGAGAAATTCAGTCATTTCTTTCAGGGTATCGTTAAACTCTTTTGTTTTTTTGCTACGTTGTGCTAAAATTTTCTGGTTTAGTTTCATATAGGCTTCCAGCCCCGCAAAGTGTCTCGCTGCAACATCTTTCCACTTATGCACCGGTACATAAAAATACCTTTTCCGGTCTCCCAATTTGGTTTTATATTCTATTCTGTCTGTTGCCAGCAGGTGCGTGATTGCCTGGCTTGTGCCACTTTTACTCAATCCAAGTGTTTCCTGAATTTGATTGAAGCTTAGTTCTGTCTCATCTGCCACGTTTAGCAAGGCAAGAATTTTGGCCATTGCGGGCTGCAAATTGGTCTGCTCCATCATCACGGCATATTGTTCAATCAGTTCCACCTGCTCTTTCGTAAGTTTAATTTTTTCTGACATACCTTTTTGTTTTCAGGTGCAAAATTACATGGGTTTATTAAGTTCACAAAATACTGAACTAAGTAATTGTTTAAGGTTTTGTTAAAGCACGCCGTATGAAATGCAGGATTCAATTGCACGTGACAAATGTGATTTTCTTTATGAGCGTATGACTCAGATTCGGATATAGGGCTCCTGCCGTTTTATTAATCAAAATCCAATTCTTCAAAGTCTTCTCTGATATCTTCAATTTTGTTCCTGATCTTTCTCAATCCGAAAGCCAGAACAATTTGTAACAATCCAAAGATCAGCAGGCCCATGCCCAGCCAGTAGATTACGGCCACACTGGTAATTACGGGATTCCATAATAGGATAAGAGAGATGAGAGCGCCAAGGATTCCAAACGTCAGCACCCACCCCCAGTTTTCAACCCGGTATCTCTTTAGCTCAAAGGAGTTTGTGATTTCCAGAATGGAACGAAACAACAGCCAGAAGGCGATATAATAACATAGAATCAAGGCAGTTAATCCTGGCCTCAGTGACAAATGCAGTCCCAGAATCAGGGTAATGATGCCCCCTGCCAGATACCAGCCCCAGTTCCTTAATTGCTTACGGTTAGATATGCTGTAAGCTATTTCTGAAATACCTCCTATGACAAACCCGATACTGATAACCCATGCCAGGGCTAAGAATGAAGCAATGGGGGTAAAGAAAACCCAGATGCTCAGAATCGTGAATATAACACCGGTAATCAGTAAGAGATACCAGTGTCTTAATCGTCTTTCGATACTACTTTTCATGGTGATAAATTTTATAGAATGATATATATTTTAGGGAGAAACTGTGGCTGTAAAAGCACTTTTTGCCTTAAGGCCCGGATAGGAAAGATAAGTTTTGAGGCTTTTTAGGAAGGAAGCCGCCCCTGTGTATCGAGGCAGCTTCCCGGGTTGGCTTTTCAGCTTATCCTTACCGTAAAACTTAAAACCTGTACTTCAAGCCTACCTGTACACCGGCAGTCATATTGTAGGTGTTTGACCTGCCGGAGATATGTCCTGCGTAATCCTTATCCTCTGCGTTTGTAAAGTCATAATCAAACTGTAATCCGGTTTGCAGGAAAATGTTTGGGCTTAATTTAAACTGTACGCCCGCATTAGCCATTGCGCCGAGTGTTGCCTTCTCAAACTTGTCTTTGTTATCGATAAATTTATCGCTGCCTCCTCCTGATATTTTTGCATTGGTAAGAAGGCTGACCTGTGGGCCTACCTTTCCAAAAAACGAAACTGCTTTTGAAGCATCAGAATTGTATGAGAAATATACAGGCACTTTCACATACTCCAGTTTCTGATTTACTTCCAGGCCTAAAACCTCTGATTTTTCACCCTGGAGAGAATAGAGCACATCTAATCCTACTCCCGCATTATCCGTAAAGTTGTATCCTGCACCCACTCCGAAATTAGTGTTGAAGGTGGCTTTCTTCTTAATAGCACTGTTGTCATTATCATCGCTATTTTGAAGGAAGCTGAATTGAGGGGTAGCTTTTATGCCTACCGAGAATCCCTGTTGAGCCATTACCGTTGAAGCGCTTCCTGTCATCAACACAAGGGCCATTGCACTTACTAGAATCTTCTTCATGATCTTTTAATTTATAGTTTTTAATTTGTTATCCTGTCAATAACCGGCTTACTTTATTGGTGATTGACGGGGCAAAATTACCAGCGACAAGTGCATTAGAGAAGGGAGGATTGTCGGCAATATTGGTCTGAAAGTCGGAATCTTGACTTTTTTTGGTAGAATGAGGAATAAATTCAGGCTCAAAGGTCGGAATCCGACCGGTTAGGAGCGCGTGGCCCGGTATTCTCTGGGGGATATTCCTTCTATGCGTTTAAAGAATTTTCCGAAAGAAGATTGATCGCTAAAATTTAATGCATCTGATATTTCAGCTATGCTCCTGGATGTGGTTTTTAATTGGATTTTGGCTGCCTGGTGGAGCAGTAAGTCTATGGTTTCCCCTGCACTGCGTTTACTTACTTCCTTTACAGTCTCCGTAAGGTGTTTGGGAGTCACAAATAATGCATCAGCGTAAAACTTCAATTCCCTTTGTTCGCGAAAATGTTTTTTTGCCAGTGCATAGAATTGAATGGTAAGCGATTCTTTCCTGGTAAATTGTTCATTATTTTCCAATGCGTACTGAGGAGCAAGTGCAGCCAATTCGAGAATGAAAATCATGAAAATATATTTCAGGATTTCATTTTTGTAGGGGTGATTATTTTCTTCAGATATTCTCCCCTCCATCTGGTTTATCAGTCTGACCAGATTTTTGGCAACCGGTTTTGACAGCCTCCAAACCGGTTTGTGTTTGGTAGTATAGTAATCTGTAACCTCCCAGAAGCGGTCGGGTAAGTTTAATTGTGCAATGAACTCAGAAGTGTAAGCCACAATCTTTAATACAGCGTCCTCGCTGATATACAGACGTTCTTTAGCGGCATCGGGTGGAATAATCAGTAAATCATCCTTTTTCAGATATAATTCCTTAAGATTAATCTTTGCGCCAGCCTTACCTTCTGCTAATAAAACAAAGATGAAAAAATCATTGCGGACATTGCTTCTGGCAATCAGGTCTTCCAGGATAACTCCTTTGGAAAAGTCTAGTGTCAGCACAAAAAAATTTTCTGCATTGCCGGATGATGATTCACTATTGTTTTTTTTCATGTGAGCGACGGACACTTCCTGGTTGAGATTTAGAGCATTCAAAAGTACATTTCAGCAGTCACTAATATAAATGAAAGTTTGTACAGGCTGACGTATCGTTTTCTCAGCCCGGCGACCGACGCTCTTTTTTACATTTCTTAATGTTACCGTTTTGTCTGTCAGCCGGAGTACAGGTCTGAAAACAGGGTATGCCCACCCTCTCCTCCACAACAAAATCTTTTTCCGGTAATCAAATAATTCCATTGTGCATTCGCCGTGTATGCCAAAGCAGGCTTTTTACAACTGTTTTAGCGAAACTTGTAAAGATTGAAAATTAAAATTGCAACCTTATTCAACCGTTATTAACTTGTGAAGGAATGCAAGGCGCACCAGATCTGCAGTATTTTTTGCCCTTAGTTTAGACAACAGGCTTTTCCTATATGTATCTACCGTATTAGAACTGATGTGGAGATGAGTTGCCATCTCCGCGTTGGTATAGCCGTCTTTAATAAGATTTAAAATTTCTTTTTCTCTTCTGCCTAATATAATATGCTCCTCCTTTTTTTCTGACTCTTTAAGCGTTCTCGCTACTTCAAAAGGCATATAGGTTTTTCCGATAGAAGCGAGGTGAATAGCTTCAGTCAATTCCTTTTGGGTAGCATTTTTCAATACATATCCCGAAGCGCCGTTTTCCATCATTTCCCTGATATAGCTTGCCTGGTTGAAGGTGCTGATACCCAAAATAAACATAGCAGGATATTTCTCCCGCAACTCTTTGCAGAGGTCAACCCCGTTCCCGTCGGGCAGGTTGATATCCAGCAGCAACACGTCCGGCACGAGTTTTCTTAAAAATGCCCTGCAGGATTCCACACTGGAGGCAGAGCCAATCAGTTCAATATCTCTCTCATTTGACAGCAGCGATCGAATGCCCTCAACCACCATGTAGTGATCATCCGTGATAAATACTTTAATCATAGATTAAATATTAAATTCAATATTGACAGAGGTGCCACTACCGGCCGAAGACTGTATATCGATCATTCCATTCAGCAGTTCAACCCGTGAACGGATATTTCTCCACCCCATTCCTCCTTTTTCTTCACTCAGCCGGGTATCAAAGCCTTGTCCGTTGTCTTCCACATTTACAATCAGCTTGTCATTTTCCACCAGCAACTGTACCAACGCCTCAGATGCCTGAGCGTGCTTAATTACATTGTTCAATAGTTCCTGCACTATGCGGTATATTGTCAATCCGGTAGAATGTTCGATTTCTTTTTGATCTATGCCCATTGATTGATACACTACTTTCAAAAGGCCGGCATGATTTATCTCTGCCACATAATCCCTGAGTGCGGCGTCTAAGCCGTAGCGGGCTAAAACTTCCGGCATCATATTATGTGCTACCCTGCGCATTTCTTTTATAGAACTATCCAGCATATCCATGCTGCGTTCGAAAGCCTGCCGGTTTTCCTCGGTCATTATTAGATTCCCTTTCATATCTTGTAATGAATATTTTACACCTGATAACATGCCGCTCAATCCGTCGTGCAGGTCTTTGGCCAGCCTGGCTCTTTCCTGTTCTTCTCCTTTTATTACAGCCTGCGCAGCATTCAACCGTTGTTCCGTTTCCAATTCGCTGATGCGTTGTTTCTGCAATTTTTGTTTTTGGTGGTAAGTGCGATAACCAAGAATTAGAATTACGGAAAGCGCTGCCAGCCCGCCACCAAACAAGAAATTCATCGTTTTGCGTTGTTGCAGCCTGCTTTCCTGTTGTTGTATGATCGCTTCCTTCTTTTCTGATTCATATTTCTTTTCGAGCGTTGCAGCCAATTCCTGGTTTTGGATATTGGTGATAGAATCAGAAACATCGATAAACTTTTTGTAGTAGTCTAGTGCCTTGTCATATTTACCCCAATCTTTGTAGAGGTTAGACAGGTATTCCAGTACGATATTCTTCTGGGCCAATTCTCCGGTTTTTTGAATTTCCGAATAAGCATTCAGGAGAATTGTTTCAGCTTCTTCGTATCTTTTTTGGAAAGTTCTCATATTGCCCATTTGCAATAAAGACTGATACTTACTGAAGGTATACTTGTTGGCCTCTGCGTAATCATAGGCCTTTTTAAATTCGCTGTAAGCCTCGTCATATTTTTTCAATTTGGCACTGACACTTCCTGAAATCAGAAAGAAAGAGATGTTCATATCTGCCTGTAGGTTGAGCCCCTTTTTGAAATAAGTTTTCGCACTATCTAAATATGTAGCAGCTTCTTTATTCTTCAATTGTTCAGACAAGGCGTAAGCTATATAAGTATAACCCAGAAAAAGTTGATTGTCATCTTTCGTTTTTTTACCAATGGCAAGTACTTTTCTGGAGTAGTTTTCCTGCTGTTCAAAATTGCGTAATTCTTTATATAAAATGGAAGTATTGATATATGCTTTCACGAGCGAAGAAGTGGCCTGTTGTTTTTCGTAAAGGTCATTTGCCTTCAACTGGTATTCAATTGCCTTATCGTAGTTGTTGAGACTCTTGTTAACATTTGATAGCGCTGCATATACCAATGTTTTTCGCAGAAGAGTTCTGTTGTCATTACTGAGGTCCAGAAATAAAATGGCACTGTCTAAGGATAATTCTGCTTCCCGGTATTTTGCCTGTGCCTGATAGAGAAATGACCGTTCAAAGTAAGCTGTTCCGGCTTCAAAGTATAATTTTTTACTTTTTGAGAAGTCAATAGACTCCTGATACGTTTGTTCCGATTTTTCGGTATCCACTGATTCGTAATAGGTAGCCAGTAGTCTTAAACTGTTTGCCCTGATAGTGTCCGGAATCTCTGTTTTCAGCAGATGAATAAGGCTGTCTATTTTAGATGTCTGCGCATCAGACCTAAAGCCTGCAACAATGGCAATCAATAAAAGCACAAAGCACCTTAGGTTCATCGCTCCTGATTTAGTTTGCAAATAAACAAAACGCATAATGAATATCATTCCCCTTTTTAAGGGAGTGCTGCGACATAAATTTCACCTTTTTGGGGGAATGTAACAATTGATAAAGCAAAAGACTTTTGGTGCGGGTTAGCAATCATAAAAATTGGCCGGCAAAATCATTAAAGTGAACCTGAGCGGTTTAAAATACACAACAATAATATACTACAAACTCCATCAGCCATGAAACAGAAAATTTACTTTCTCAGAACCTTAGTATTCTTTGTACTCCTTTTTTTGTTAGCTGGTAGCGATAGCTTTGCTCAGAGACCTTTTATCACAGTCTGGAAAACAGATAACCCCGGTGCCTCCGGAAATAATCAGGTCCAGATTAATGCCACTGGTGATGTTAATTATACCTGGGAAGAAGATGGAAACTCTACAAATGCAGGTTCCGGTGCTGCGTCGAATAGTTTTACGATTACTTTTCCGCATCCGGGAACGTACAGGATATTTATGGCTTCAGCCGGGGGTGCAAGCCCGTTCGGAAGATTCACTTCCGGCACCGACAGCAGAAAACTATTGAGGGTGGAACAATGGGGGGATATACACTGGACTTCCTTTGAAGAGGCTTTTAGTGAATGTCACAATCTGACAATTACAGCAACCGATGCACCGGATCTGGAGAGTGTGACTAATATGCGCAGCGCCTTTTCTCATTACCCAATGAGTTCCATTTCCGGTATTGAAAATTGGGATGTAAGTAAGGTGGAAAATATGAGTTATATGTTTTCTGGTGCTGCCAACTTTAATCAATCACTCAATGACTGGAACGTGGGCAATGTTACAGATATGAGTGGGATGTTTTCCGGTGCGTATAGTTTTAATGAACCACTTGACGGATGGGATGTGGGAAAGGTGAGAAATATGAGTTGGATGTTTTATAATGCTACCAACTTTAATCAAAACCTGAATACATGGAATGTAGGAATCGTAGAAGATATGGGTTGGATGTTTATGTACGCTACTAATTTTAATCAGCCACTGAATAATTGGAACGTAGGCAGTGTAAGTAATATGCAGTCAATGTTCGGGGAATGTGTAAACTTCAATCAGCCACTCAACGATTGGGATGTAAGTAGTGTAACCAACATGGGCGGTATGTTTACTTTATGTGAAACCTTCAATCAGCCACTCAACGATTGGAATGTAAGTAATGTAACAGACATGGCTGGCATGTTTGATGGTGCTTCTGCCTTTAATCAACCGTTAAACAAATGGAATGTAAGTAATGTGTACTATATGGAAGAAATATTTCACAATGCCACCAGTTTCAATCAGTCGCTGGCAGCCTGGAATTTATCTTCATTAGCCCCGGGATCAGGATCATCTAACAATTTCTCCTTCAGCTACACCTCAATGAGCTGCGAAAATTATAGTCTCACACTTCAAGCGTGGGCAGCCAACCCTAGTTCCGTTTCAGATATAGTTTTGGAAGCTTCAGGAATAGAATACAGTCCGGATATTATTGCAAGCCGTAACTATCTGATTGGAGACCTTAACTGGACAATACAGGGAGATGTGACGGGAAGTTGTGAATTAGGGAATAACCCACCTAGGGATGAGTTTATAACCATTTGGCAAACGGATGCTGTTCGTGCCGGCGGAAATACTTCCGGTATAAGTAATGATAATCAGATTTATTTCCCGGCGACAGGCGACTTTACTTATACGTGGGCTCAATTAGACAATGATGGAAACGAAACGGGCGTTACCGGTTCGGGGGCCGGAAATGATTATACAATCATTACTTTCCCTGCACCAGGAACTTATCGTATGAGTGTGAATGCTGACGATGCAAATGGAAACCCTTTTACGAGATTTGGGTTTGATGATATGATGTTTGACGAGACAATAAAAATAATCGGGGTTGAAAACTGGGGAAGTATTATATGGTCGTCAATGGAAAATGCTTTTTGGGGTGCAGAAAATCTTGAGATAACCGCTACCGATATACCTAATCTGAGTAATGTATCAGATATGTCCTCTGCTTTTTCCAGAACAAAAATGAGCACAATACCCAATATCAACAGTTGGGATGTCAGCAATGTAGAGTCTATGTATGCGCTGTTTGAGCAGGCTTCAAACTTTAATCAACCCCTTGATAATTGGGATGTGAGCAATGTAAAGAATATGGGTTCTATGTTTTCTCTTGCTTCAAGTTTTAATCAGCCTTTGGCTACCTGGAATGTTGGCAGTGTAACCAATATGGATTTAATGTTTCAGGATGCTTCAAGTTTTAATCAACCCATTGATAATTGGAATGTCGGCAATGTCACAAGTATGTTCTGGATGTTTTTTAAGGCATCCAATTTTAACCAGCCTCTGAATGAGTGGGATGTCAGCAAGGTCAGGGATATGAGCAATATGTTTTATTATGCTTCCAATTTTGACCAGCCTCTCAATAAATGGAATTTAAAATCTTTAGAACACCAGACCTCTCCCCCTTCTGGTTCTTATGACTTCTCTTTTGGTTATACGGCAATGAGTTGCGAAAACTACAGTTTAACACTGAGTGCATGGGCAGGTAACCCGGATGTACCCGTGGATATAGTTCTGGATGCCACGGCGCTCACTTATGCCACGAATGCATCGGCAGCCCGGGATCATCTTATCAATGACCTGGGATGGACGATAAGCGGCGACGTTTTGGGTACATGTACTATTCTCCCTGTAAGGCTCATCAGTTTTAGTGCACAGGCCGAAAACAATGAAGTAAAACTACAATGGGCAAGTGCTGATGAACGTAACTTCAAAGGCTATTCAGTAGAACGCAGCAGCAATGCAGGTGAGTGGAACGAAATAGGTTTTGTCAGTGCAAAGGTTAATGGGGCGGCAAATGCGGAATATGCTTTTTATGACAGGCAGCCGCTTTCAGGCACAGGCTACTACAGGTTGAAATTAGTGGACCAGGACGGCAGTTTCACGTATTCAGAAATCAGGAAGGTTACCTTCATGGGCAATGTTTCTGTGAGTGTGTATCCTAATCCTTCAAGGAATTTTGTAACAGTAACAGGATTGGCAGGCAAGTCTGTTATCAGGCTGATGGATATTAACGGAAGAGTGTTGCAGACCATAAGTGCAAGCAGTACGACAGAGAGAATAGATGTATCTACATTGACAAAAGGAATGTACAATTTGGTAATTGTATCAGGTAGCGGACAGGTCATCACAAAAAAGATAATGAAAGAGTAAATAGTGGGGGCTGGCTGAACATAATCAGGGCTGTGGTTTTTTAATAGCTAAGGCGATGCCTTTCGGGAGACTGAGATATTTCAGTACTCCGGAGGCATCAGCCCGTTAAGAACAAGGTAACGATTGATGTTTGAAACCACCTAACGGGCTGAGATATTCGTAATTAATCCTCAAAACCTTTTTGAAATGAAACAGCTAATCTTTATTTTCAGTATAGTAGTCTTTGGTTTTGTATCCTGCAAGACAGTACCCATCACAGGCCGTAAGCAGTTGAATATGGTTCCCGACTTTATGATTCGTGAACTGGCTTTCAGCCAATACGATTCGGTTGTTAAAAACAGTCCCACACTTGCTCCCGAAGACCCGAGAGCACAAATTGTTGACCGGGTAGGCCATCGCATTCAAAAAGCAGTAGAAACGTATTTGAAGGAGAACAACCTCAATAAGGAAATTAAAAAGTTTCAATGGGAATTTAATACCATTCGCGATGAAATGGTCAATGCATGGTGCATGCCGGGGGGTAAGGTGGTGGTATATACCGGATTGCTGCCTGTAGCCGAAACCGAGGATGGCCTGGCCGTGGTAATGGGGCACGAGATAGCCCATGCTATTGCACGGCATGGCAATGAAAGGATGAGCCAGGGTTTACTGATTAATCTGGGAGGTATGGTGTTGCAGGAAGCGCTAAAAGAAAAAAAGCAGGAGACCCAGCTTATTTTTCTTGCACTTTACGTAGTCGGCAGCAATCTGGCGCTGGCCCTGCCTCATAGCCGTATGCAGGAAAGTGAGGCTGATAAATTAGGACTCATATTCGCCTCTATGGCTGGGTATAATCCCGAAGCGGCTGTTCCTTTCTGGCAGCGCATGGGGGCGCTCAACAAAAATAAAGTTCCCGAGCTTTTATCAACTCATCCCTCCGATGAAAAAAGAATCAAAAACCTGTCCGCATTGATTCCGGAAATCAAGGCAAAGTATTACAAACCCTGAGTGGGTCTAAGCGTGGTGGTTATTATCAGACAATCATTCTCAAATTCAATTTAACAGGTGATTTAGGGAGTCTTTATTGAAACACAATTCCTCTTCAAAAAATGTTTGTAATAGTCCACACAAACTCCTGACCTGTCCGTTTTGGTGCGGCGAAAGAGTAAATCAAATTGGCCAGTATAGCCTGTAATTGCACCCTGGGTGGGAATAATAAAAAATCATCGTCGTCTGGTTAAATTGTTCAGGATGCGG
>JACFNA010000324.1 GCA_019455085.1 Chitinophagaceae bacterium | reverse complement strand
GAACAGTTCGCGTCCACCGGAAACCCGTACCAGCGATCTGGCAGCCATGCTCGATATCATATACCACTTTATCAATAAAGCAGTAGAGGCTGAAGGAAATAATATTAACGTAGCAGGAGTGCTGAGAAAATGTGTACACCTTTTCGATGGCGGTTTCACTTTTGGCGGACTGATTGGAAATGGTAGCAGTTTTATCGTGCGCGATGGCAATGGTATCCGCCCCGCATACTATTACATTAACGACGAAGTAATCGTTGCAGCCAGCGAAAGAGCTGCTATTCGAACGGTCTTTAACGTCCCTGAAAATAACGAGATTCATGAACTGCCGCCAGGATATGCACTGATCACCAGCAAGGATGGAAGCTATTATACAGAAGAAGTGGTGACACCGGGAGAAAGGCGTGCATGCAGTTTTGAAAGAATTTATTTCTCAAGAGGAAGTGATGAGGAAATATACGAAGAGCGCAAAGCGCTGGGACACCACCTTAGCAGGAAGGTATTGGAAGAAATTGACCACGATCTTAAGAACACTATCTTTTCTTTTATTCCCAACACGGCAGAAACAGCTTTTTACGGATTGGTAAAGGGTGCCGAAGATTATCTGAATCAGATAAAAGTGCAACGTATCCAAAGTTGGAAAAACGATTATGACGAGGAAAAGCTGGCCGAACTCGTCAATCGTCGGGTCAGGATGGAGAAGATAGCCATCAAAGATGTGAAGCTGCGGACTTTTATTACTGAAGACAGCAGCCGAAACGAGATGGTACAGCACGTTTACGACATTACTTATGGAACCGTTAGAAAAGGAGTGGACACTCTCGTGGTGATTGACGATTCGATTGTGCGCGGAACCACTCTTAAAGAGAGTATTATCAGAATGCTCTCCAGGCTGGAGCCTAAAAAGATTATCATCGTTTCATCTGCCCCACAAATCAGGTATCCTGACTGTTATGGTATTGACATGAGCCGCATGAAGGAATTTGTAGCATTCAGAGCCGCCAGGGAGCTGCTGATAGCGCATGGTAAAGAATCCCTTTTGCAGGAGCTTTTTGAAGAGTGCAAAGAGCTGAAGAGAAATAACCAACTGCATACACGTAATGTGGTGAAAGAGGTGTATAAGCCATTTACCGCAGAAGAAATCTCTGATAAGATTGCACAGATAGTCACACCGGAAGACATCCATATTCCTGTAAAAGTAATCTACCAGACGATTGAGGATTTGCATGAATGCTGTCCGAAAAATCTTGGCGATTGGTATTTCACAGGTGATTATCCCACACCGGGAGGAATCCGCACTGTGAATACTTCGTTTATGAACTACATGGAAGGACGCGATCAAAGAAGTTACTAATATTCCCGGATGATGAAAAGGCTAATGCTGGTGCGCCACGCTGAGACTGAGTGGAGTGCACCTACAGGTAAGGATTTCGACAGGCAACTCACCCCTAAAGGCTTGCGCGATGCAAGAGCAATGGCAACTTTGCTCAAGTCAGCACATTTCATGCCCGACCGGATATTCTCCAGTTCAGCCGTAAGAGCAATCCAGACTGCACACATCTTTAGAGATACACTCGGACTGGACAATGCTTTAATTCAGTCGTCAGATATGCTATATGAACCATCCGTAAACTCATTCTATATTGCTGTTGAGGCCATTCCAAACGATGTGCAGACGGCTTTCATTTTCTCACACAATCCGGGTATCTCAGCATTTTGTAACCAACTGGATATTGGGCCGATGGTCAATCTGGCACCATGCGATGTATTTGCTCTGGAACTAAATACTGAAAGGTGGGATGAGATTCGCTATACAGAAAAAAAAATCTTGTTTTACAGACAAGCAGGCCGGTTCTGACTCACACCGGCAAATATTTTCTTCAGAAAGCAGGAACTATACATCGCAGCCGAAGCTTCACGGAACTGTCATATCCTGATTGCCCCTGCCAAATCATAGTCACCATGCGTATTTTGGCCGATTCACAACAACAGGCTTCGAATAAAAAAACCCGCAAAATGCGGGCTTGTGGCTCCCCCTGCTGGACTTGAACCAGCGACCCTCTGATTAACAGTCAGATGCTCTA
>JACFNA010000040.1 GCA_019455085.1 Chitinophagaceae bacterium | reverse complement strand
TCCTGCGTTCCAGCAATACTTCTTTAAGGACAGCTGCCTGGTTTGAAGGATTCACTGGAGTATAGGTTCCCGTCTTATATCTTTTTGTTCTGATTGTATTTACATCATCCATTGCCTTTGAGAGATTTCCCAACCGTGCATTACACTCTGCCCGGGTAAGATACATTTCTGGTGTAGAGATTGGGATATAGTCCACGGCAGCATTATCAAGGCCGTAACGGTTTCTTGGATAAATGTACTTGGCACGATCCGCAGTCATCTGCCCGTTGCTATTAATTCCCTGAAACCAGAGTAATCTGCGGAGGTCGTTGTTTTCTGTGAGTGTTTCATCTATTATTTCAAATCCGCCATACAGATTGTCAAACGAAACAGAGTCCAACATGTAGTAGTCTGAAACTCTTGCACTCTTTACAGATGTTTTGTGCAGCAGCATTTCTTTGTCTGATGTACGTGATAGTTTCACCAGGTTTTCGGGTTTGGGTGCTCCGGTATAGATGGTGTTGTAATCGTATAGGAAGTTGTGTATCGCGAGGCTCTTTTCTGCGTTTTCCAAAGCTTTTTTGTAATTACCCATGTAGAGATAGGTACGTGCCAGGATTGCGTAGGTGGAAGTTTTTGTGGGCCTGTGAGCGTATTGCATATCTACATCGTCGGGCAGGTCAGCCACTGCACTCTCCAATTCTGAGAGAATGAAGGTGTATACTTCCTGTACAGATTTCCTGTTGAGTTTAGGTAATGAAACCGGATTGAGGACGATAGGTACACCTAAATCTGTAGCCGCAGTGGTGCTGTCGTAGTGCTTTGCATAGATATTGACCAGCGTCAGGTATGCAAAAGCCCTGTGTACCTTAGCCTCAGATATAAGCTGTTTCTGAATTTTGGGATTGTCGGTTGCGATATGTATTTCTTCAAGAATGTTGCTGGAGAGCGTGTTCAGGTAGTAGTTCTGTTTCCACACATCGTCGTCAGCAGCGCCATCCGGCAGCCATACATCTTTCTCAAAAGCATACAGATTTTTGGCATGAAGTCTCGCCCTGTCCCAATCGTACCATGCTGAATCCATCTGTGAATCGTCGGATACGACATCGACATACCCGGACACCTGAGCGAGGTTGTATGTGTAACGGGTATCGGCGTTATCGAGTAGTTTTCTGAAATCGCCTGTCGTTTGTGCAATTACCAATCCTTTAGGCAGGGTGTCGAGAAATTTTTTCTCACACGCACTTAGAAAAAAGGCGGATGCAAGTAATATTAATAATGTCTTTTTCATATCAATAGAGTTGATGAATTATTTTGTTATTACAGATCTACTTTAAAGGTTACAGAATAGTCAGGCCTTGACCTGATGGTATTAAAGTAGGCTGCATATAGAGAGCCGCTATATTTCGGGAACATCGGATCTACTCCCTGATTATTTACTCTGTAGATCGGGCCCAGATTCCTTGCCTGCACCATCACACTGGCACTCTTGAGTGCTTTGCCTAATACTCTGGATGGCAGCCTGTATGCAAGGCTGATGCTTTGTACTCTTACATGACCGGCATTCAGCAGGTTTCTGTCATTGTATTCCGCAAGGATGTCGTTAGCTAGTGTAGCCGTGTAGTTTGCCACTCTGGTGCCAATGCCATACATAGAGGCTGTTTCGTTATCGGCCGGCGACTGCCAGCGGTTTACCATCAGGCCGGGCATAAAGGTGAAGAAGCTTGAAGGCAGCTGGATGTAATACAGGGTATTTCTTGGAGGTGCATCTCCCAGTACACGGTGTCCGAAACTGTAAAGCAATCTGAATGAAAATTCGAAGTTGCCATAAGAGACGTTGTTCATCCATGACCCGAAGTGCTTAGGCGACCGCTGTCCTGAGAATGTAAACAGGTCATCGAGGTCGGCTCCCACGTATGGAATATGTAATATGTTTTCGGGTTTTCCACCGTACATTACCTGTAGCAATCCCTGATCATCGTATCCCGCAAATTTTGCTACGGCTATGTAATCAAGCGGCTGTCCAGGAACCATATAGAATTGCGAAAGTCCTGTTCTTGCTGCGATGTTGTAAGCCGCTACTTCAATATTTACGACTTTATTCTTGTTGTGCGAATAATTAAACAGCGATCTCCATTTCACTTTTTTGCTATTGATGATAACGCCCTGGAGTTCTACCTCAATACCTCTGTTTTCAATATCTCCCTGGTTAAGGGTAGCGCCGTCGTAATAGAATCCATAAGTAGGATTAACCTCAAAATCAGCGAGGACATTAGTAGAGTTTTTCTTATAGATTTCCGCAGTTCCTTTCAGTCGGTCGTTGAACAGAGAAAAGTCCACCCCTATATTCAGGTTTTCTGTTTTTTCCCAGGTGAGCCCGGGGTTAGGAGCGTCCAGAACTGCTGCGTATTGCGACTGGTTGATAGGATCTACCCAGGGGGTTGCAGTGATGTAAGGGCTTGCACTCTTGTCGATGTGCCCGTTCCAGCCATAAGCAGCCCTGAACTTGAGGAAGTTGATTTGCTTTATGTCAAAAAATGGCTCATTGGATAACGTATATCCTACACCGGCAGACCATTGAGGCAACTCTCTGTAGGATGCTGATCGTCCAAAGAGGTTGGTCTTGTCCATCCTAATACTTCCGGTAATATCATATTTGCTTCTGAATGTGTATCCTACGTTGCCGTAGTATGAAAGAAATCTGTCGTTACGCCCGCCAATGGATATGCTTGTGGCTCGTAGAGTCGGAATTGGTGGAATGGCGGCGCTAACACCCAGACCAGTAGATAACGGTGGACCTACGGGGGGATTCTTGAAATCAATAGTGGTTATATGTGTGAGGGACTGAGGGTCGTATCCGTAATATCCATAAGGAATACTTTCTCTTGTGTCGCTTCTCATCTCAAAACCTCCTAAGGCCTTGATGCTATGCTCTCCCATTGTCTTGTTAATGGTGGCCTGCATTCTTCCACTCTGAGAAGTGAAATCGCTTCTGCGTTCATAGAGCATTCCGCCGGGAGGCACGGGAAACTGGCCTGTGGCAGTGCGATAGTTATTTAATACTGCGTTGCGAACATACCAGGTCTCTTCGTTCATGTAGTTGCTATAAAGGCCATTATTGGTCTGATACTGATATGACATATCAATGGTTGCCCACTTTACAGGTTTGAAGGATATTACTCCGTTAGCTCTCAGATCTCTTGTCTTCTGGGTGATATCCATGTTATCGACTTCGCGTTTCAGGTTCCAGTCCCAGTCGTATGGCAGATCATATAGAGCCACCAGGTCTCTCCTCTTTTTTGTTGGCACAGTATAGTAGAATTCTACATTGTGTTTTATCATCGGCAGATAGTTTCCATCATCGTCCAGAATTTTTGACATCTGAGGGATGTATTGAAGGTCTCTGATGTCAGCACCATTAAGTTTGCTGTTCTGCATGGAGATATTCAGCCCGAATTGTACTGAAAACCAGTCGGTCGGCGAGAAAGTGTTATTCATATTTCCGATTACCTGACTGGATTGATTGCCTTTGTTGTAGTTGTTATTGTGCATCGTCATGATGGATGCTCTCAGATTATTTCCTTTTGACCGGTTATTAAAAGAAACGGTCATTTTCTGGTAGGAGTCCCTTCTGAGGAACAGGTCGCTGAATTCATCCCGCACATCAATCTGAGCCAGTTCATCCAGTTTCTCATTCAGTTCCTGATCATTCATCAATCCCGCCTTGCGTTTTACCAGCGCCTCCATCACAGGAGGAAAATCGTACCGGGCCATATTGTATGGTGTAGTAAGCGTGTTAAAGAAGGTAGTCTGGTTAAACATGTACTTATATATATCAATGGCATCCTTACTCGATGCAAATGGGATTTGATATAAGTCGGGTCTTGGTTTGGTCAGTAGTTCCACATTGACACCTACTGAAGAGCCCGATTGCGCACTTCCGCTTTTTGTGGTGATTACAATCACTCCATTAGCAGCCTGTGCTCCCCAGATTGAAGCTGCTGCTGCATCTTTCAGCACAGTAATATTTGCTACATCGTTAGGGTTAATTGTGCGCCATGGATCCACGCCATCCGATGAAATTACAGGGAATCCATCTACCACAATCAGAGGCGACCTGTCTCCCAGTGTGCCTGCTCCTCTGATGGTGATGCCACTGCTTCTTTCAGTAGAAGCATCCTGGTCGCTATTGTAGGTGGGATCAAAAAGAAGCCCGGGCACCAGCCCTTCCAGTTTGTCTTTAAGACTCATGCTGGTAATATTTTCGAGCTGTTGCTGGTCTATTCTGGTAAACGATCCGGTAACTCTTTCCCTTGGCAGTTGGTAATAACCTGTGATGACTACTTCCTGCTCTGAAGCTACTTTTTGTTTTAGGGAAATACTTATGTTGGTACGGCCTCTGAGCGAGATGGAAGCAGGCTCGAAACCTACCATGCTAAACTCGAGTACTGCACTCTGCAAGTCATCTATATTAATTGTGAAGAGGCCATCCTGATTGGTGGACGTCCCTGTTCTGGTTCCCTTCAGAATTACCGAAACTCCTTCGAGCGGCCTTCTGTTCTCGTCGGTCACTCTTCCGGTCACCTGTTGGAGCAAGGCTTCCGAGGCAACTGCATCAGGAACCATATTGCTCAGCAGTGACCGTGTCTTCTCTTTTACCACTATGGTTTGCCCTACGATGCTATAGGTAAGGGGTTGGTTTTGAAAGCAGATGCTGAGTGCAGATTCCAGGCTTACATCTTTAATATTTACCGTCACCGGGCTGGATTGCTTCATCAATTCCTGATCGAAGAAAAAGCCGTATCCCGTTTGTGACTTGATGCTCATAAAAATGTTTTCGAGTGGCACATTTTTTACCTGCAGCGTTACTTTCTGT
The DNA here is from genome assembly GCA_019455085.1 of Chitinophagaceae bacterium. Classification (GTDB taxonomy): domain Bacteria; phylum Bacteroidota; class Bacteroidia; order Chitinophagales; family Chitinophagaceae; genus Ginsengibacter. The sequence continues at coordinate 15,349 of JACFNA010000040.1, read as the reverse complement.
GCATAACCGTTTGCATTTACTTGCAGACAGGCAGCCAGAACGAGAATGACAGTGAGCTTCATGGCTATTAAGTGTTTAGTTAAATGGCTACTTTGGCTTCGTATATCAGGGATACGACCAAAGAGAGTAATAAACAAATTCATAATTTTGTTTAGGTTTTGGTTAATAAATAAAGCGATTAATGAGTCCTTTATGGTTTTAATTTAAAACTCCTGCCGCTTCGTCTTGCCCACGGAGCGGCTTTGTTTTCTTATGTATTTCCTTTTTTCTTTTTCATTATGGATACACTTTTAATTTTCTTCCTTCAACCTTAAAGTGCACTTTGCTTTCTTCAAGGATTTGCAGCACCTCGCTCATGTCAGATGTTTTGGGAATTATCCCTCTGAACTGACGGGGTTCAATGGTGCCTTCATACTGTACGTCCACATCGTACCATCTGGATATCTGCTGCATTATTTCTTTGAGGCTTGCATTCCGGAATGAGAAGAATCCATTTTTCCATGCGAGTACCTGACTGGTATCCACAGCACTCTTCAGTTGTAATTTTTCATTGCCGGTCTGTGCAATTGCCTGGTTTCCCGGTTTGAGCCGAAGTGTGCTTCCTGCGCCGTTCCCTACCTCTACACTTCCTTTTATGAGGGTGGCCAAAACTGCTTCCTGGTCTGAATAAGCATTGAGGTTAAACTGGGTACCCAGCACCCTCACATATATTTTGCCAGCTTCTACCAGAAATGGTTTTGAATCATCGTGTGCCACATCGAAATAGCCTTCTCCCCTGAGTGTGACCTTCCGGTCATTTCCCGTAAAGGCGACAGGACTCCGCATTGAGCCATACCCTGGATCCGTCTGCTAATTTCAGATGAATTACCTTGCTCCCTCTTGGGTTTGTCAGGGTATTATATAAGAGCCCCTGAGAGATTTCGCCTTTTGCCGTTTGGTATGCAATCTGACCATTGTTCAGTTTAATAAGCTTTACGTTTCCGTTCTGTGCTATCTCGCCGTCTTTCAGATTGTCCAGATAAAGGACAGATCCATCCGCAAGGGTTACAGTAGCACGGTTTGTCTGTGGAGCCTCTATGTTTTCTTCGGGCCCTGTGTGGGAAATGGCAACCGCCTCTTTATTACTCTTTTGGTTAAACTGGTAAATCGTCAGCGTGGTGCCGCCGATAATGAGCGCTGCAGCAGCAGCCCACCACCATTTGCCCGGTATCCGGAAGAGGCGCCCGGGCTGAGAAGGTTGAGGTTCCTTGTCGATAGCCAGAACCTTTTCCAGCGTTTTCTGCATCAGATCCTTATCTATAGATTCGTTACCGGCTGTCCGCGCTAAGAGCATATTGCTGAGCACTTCTGTAACCAGCTCATTATTTTCTTTTGTGAGAAGGAGCAATTGTTCGCGTTCTTCATCGCTTATCGAATTGGCGAGATACCGTTCGATGAGGCTGCTTATGATGGTTTGGTCCATTGAAAGAGTTTTGGCCTTTTAAGTAAGACCGCCCTCAGACAAGAACATACTATTCTGAGTGAAAAAAAATTGAGAAGAGTGCAGGTAACAGTGTTAAAGAGAGCGTATGTCCGTGGCTGCGCAGGTAATGCCTGATGTCTTTTAATGCAGTAACCAGCGTATTCCTTACGGTATTTACGGAGAGGTTCAGTGATTCGGCAATTTGGGCAGGCTTCAATCCTTCAGATCTGCTCATCAGGTAAATTTGTTTTCTTGAAGCGGGCATGAGGTGCACTGCTTCTGTTACCAGTCGGTTGATTTCTCGCACGGCCACACGCTCTATGGGCACTACTGGCGCCTCGATCCCCTGTTGATGCAGAGCAGACAGGTGCTTCTGCCTGATCAGATCTTTTTCGATTTGATTGATGCAGATTCTGGATGCTATTGTATTCGTCCAGGCTGTGATATTTTCTATTTGAGAAAGCTGATCTCTGTTGAGCCAGACTCTTATAAACACTTCCTGCAGGGCATCTTCGATGAGTGCCGGATCATTGAAGAACCTTGAGATACCTGCTTTTAGCCTTGGATAGTGCTGCCTGAAAAATAGCGTAAATGCTTCCTCATCTCCATCAGATATGCTTTTGAGCAATTCGTATTCATCATATTTCTCAAAGCCGGCCAAAGTATTATCAATTATTTCAGAATGTTGCAAAGTAAATAATAACTGCTATGCTTGTGTGCCTCACTTTGTTAGTCTTTTTAGAGGGCAGGTTACAAAGCAACCTACCGGGTATTTCGTTTTTCTACTGATGTTTATAATTTAGAAGTATGCCGCACTAATAAAAAAAGCTCCTTTTTCAAGGAGCCGATCTTACAGTTTGTTTTGCGTAAACACTTTACTGCAGATTGCCTTTCTAAATATTATACATCGGCCGGAAAAAACGGGCGTCTAAGTACTACTAACTATAGAAAGACATAGCCGCCGACAAAAACGCTGCATAAAGCAGGAAAAATTATTTCAGGAGTACCTGGCGGGTGAGAGAAGCCCCGTTCAGTCCGCGCAGAATTATTGAATAAATACCGGGAGGTACGGCTGCTGAAAGCGAAAGGGGATAGGTATCCCGGCTGCCTTCAAACCTTAGTTCATTATTTAATACCGGTTGCCCTGCCGAATTGATGAGGATGAGCCTGTAGGCTCCGAGAGGCAGGCCTTTTGCCTGCACTATCAGGTTGCCATTATTGAGAAATGCGTTAAAGGTTTCTTTGGCGGCCATCCGCACCATGACTGTTTCTGAAAATACTCTCTTTCCGGAAGTGGATACAAGAGCCACGCGATAATAACTGGCTCCACCTTCAGGATTCTGGTCATCGTAGGAGTAGTTGCCTGCTGCAGAAGCTGGGATTGTGCTGATTATTTTAAAGTGTTGTCCGTCCGTTGCCCGTTCAATTTGAAAAGTTTCGTTTTCAAAAGTGCCATTTACCTCCCAATAGAGCCTTACAAGGTTGTTGATCGATCTGGCGGAAATGTCGGTAAAGCTCAGAGAAAGAGGAGCGCCATAAGACAGATAGGAGGTTACTGTGAAAGGATTCCACTCAATATTGTTTTCAGGGCCTGTGGTACCGATGAATTCATTACTTCTGTAAGCGGTATTACTGAGATAGGTCACCAGGAATTTGAATTCGATGGTTCCGGTGATTCCTATAGCTGATTTATTAAGTGTAAGTTGATAGTCGGGAGCAGTACTTGTGCCTGATGGGGTCAGGTTAGCTGAGGTTACATAGTTATGTGATCCGTTCCCGATTAATTCCCATATACCGCCGAACCCTTTATCGAAAGCTATTGCGTATTCGGGGGTGAAGGCTGTAGGAAAGGTGAGTGTGGATCTGTTAGTTCCATCAAACCCTGAAATTGCTTTCCGTAAATCATCGCCGGCGTCGGTAAAGTCAGCCGTAGTGCTAAAGCCGCCCGCTTTAGAATCGATATATATCACCACGGCATCGTTGAGGTCACCGCTTCCTTTTATCAGGTGCAGAGTGAGGTTAGTGCCATCATCGTTGATAGTAAGTTGACCGAAGCCCACAGGGTTTCCGAAGCCGGTTTTACCATTTCCATTATAAACAGATTGTGAGAATCCGCAGAAGGGCAGTGTCGTCAATGCCAGGAAAGTAATAAGGCTTTTCATCGTGTAAGGATGGATATTAGGGGTTAAAGGGCCGGTGAATGTAGGTAAAAAAATATTATTTCAGAAATAATTGTGGGTTTGAGGAATTATTAATGAGTAATATTGCGGCCTATTTGTTTTTATTTATCAGAAAGTTTTATCTATTTTTCGCTGACCCAAAAATGTTCTCATGATTGCGATAGCAAGGAAAGAGTTACAGCAGTTTTTTAGTTCCTTTGGCGGATATATTGCGCTGCTGCTGTTTCTGCTCCTTAATGCTTTGTATCTTTTTGTGCTCAGAGACAGTAATGTTTTTGATTTGGGTTATGCTACACTGGAACCTTTTTTCAGCCTTGCACCCTGGGTATTCATTTTTCTGATTCCATCGATAGCCATGAGGAGTTTTTCGGAGGAGTTCAAGGGGGGTACTTTCGAACTTCTTAAGACTTTTCCACTAAGCGATTGGCAGGTAGTGCTGGGCAAGTATATTGCTGTGGTGCTGGTAGTAGTGCTGGCATTACTCCCTACTGTGGCATATCCTTACATTATTAGTACACTCGCTGCTGACACCGGGATTGACACGGGTGCCATCATCGGTTCCTATATCGGACTCGTGCTCTTAGGGGCCGTATTTGCGGCTATTTCTGTCTGGTGTTCTACACTATCATCCAATTCGGTGGTGGCTTTCCTGCTTGGAGCGTTTATGTGTCTGTTGTTATATTATGGTTTCAGTGCACTGAGTAAGATCCCTGTATTTACGGGTAATGCGGACTATTATATTGAAATGATGGGTATCGATCTGCACTATCAGAATATCAGCAGGGGAGTGGTGGATACCAGGGATATTGTGTATTTCCTCTCGTTGATTGGTTTGTTTCTTTTTGCTTCACGCCAGAATATCCGCTCACATGAATAGAAAGAAAAAAAACATATTGGGCTGGATTGGAGTGATTGCTGTTTTGGCGATATTTAATATCCTGTCTGTATATATTCATAAGCGGATAGACCTTACCGGTGATAAACGATTTACAATTTCGGAGCCGGTCAGGAAAATTCTGAAGGAAACTTCCGATCCTGTTACTATTTATTTATTCCTGAAAGGGGATCTGCCGTCGGGATTCAGGATGCTGGGGCAGAGCGCTACCGAATTGCTGCAGGAGTTTAAGGATTTCTCGAAAGGGAACGTACATTATAAAATTGTGTCGCCGGATGAAGCGGTGCCTGGCAGTACAGAAATATGGGCTGATACCCTTCAGGCAATGAATGTGCTCCCCATAAATCTGACTGTACAGCAGAAAGCCGGTGAAGAATCAAGGTATGTGTATCCTGCTGCGGCAGTGGTATCGGCGGGTAAGATTATTCCTGTAAACCTCTATTCCGGAACACGGTCTGTCATCACGCCGAATGACCTGAATCAGGCAGAATCCATGTTTGAGTACAAATTTGCGGAAGCGATACATAAACTACACCAGCAAACGAAACCTATGGTGGCCTATGCGATAGGGAATGGAGAGCCTACAGGGGCAGAGACCTACGATCTGGTGGAGCATGTGTTGCATCCCAATTATTCGGTTTTCACTTTGGACCTCGAGAAGGAAGAAGCAATACCAGATACTTTTAAAGTGTTGCTTCTGGTGAAGCCCTCTCAAAAATTCTCAGATGAAGCAAAGCTGAAGTTAGACCAGTATGTGATGAGAGGAGGGAAACTACTTGCATTTGTGGACAGACTCGAAGCTGAAATGGATAGCCTGCAATTAGGCAGCAGGCAAGTGGTAGCCTATGACCGCAATCTGGGCCTTCAGGATCTATTTTTCAGATATGGGGTTAGGATTAATCCTGACCTGATTATGGATTTGCAAAGTGATTTTCTTCCGTTTGATGTCAATAACAGTGGCCAGTTCGAATTGCTTCACTGGAATTATTTTCCTTTGTTTCAACCCGACCAGCACAGCGTAGTTACCAGGAATGTAGGTCTGGTAGCCGGACGATTTGCCAACTCTATGGATACTGTGAAGGCAGATGGCATAAAAAAGACATTGCTGCTGGGCACTTCGCCCAATTCAAGAACGATAGAAACGCCGGCGCTGATCAGTGGTGCTGAAAACAGGAACGCTCCGGTAGATGCAGCGTTTAACAGGAGTAATATTCCGGCGGCTGTATTGCTGGAAGGCAAGTTCACTTCTCTATACCGCAATCGTCTGAGCCGGGAACAATTAGAAGGAATGAATGCAGCCGGGAGCCCCTTTGTGCCTGAAAGTACAAACGAGAATAAAATGATTGTGGTGTCTGACGGTGATATTGTCCTGAACAGTATGTATCGTGCACAGCCCATACCAATGGGCGTTAATCCATTTACGATCGGAACACAGTATGAGTATCAGTTTGCTAATCGCAGTTTCGTTGAAAATTGCCTGGCTTATCTTGTAAATGATGCAGGGCTGATGGCCGCAAAGGCGAAGGATTTTAAATTGAGACTGCTTGACTCCAAGAAAGTAAATGCACAAAAAACAGTATGGCAGATTCTGAGTTTTGTCATTCCTGCACTCCTGATATTACTGGCAGGAGGTTTGTATCAGGTAGCAAGGAATCGAAGATTCCGGTAAAATCATGAATATATGACACCGAACGGGTGGGCGTATCTCGTCTTCGGAGTATTGCTTGTTGTGGCTATTATCATCGACTTAAGCCTGATGAGCAGAAAAGGAAGAGCGATCAGCATCAGACAGGCACTATACCAGACGTTTTTTTGGGTGAGCCTGGGGGTATTGTTTGGAGTATTTGTCTGGTTAGCGGTGGGGACTGTGCCAGCCCTGGAGTATCTGAGTGCGTATTTTATGGAGTGGGGACTCAGCCTTGATAACATTTTTGTATTCATCCTGATTTTCGCATTCTTTAGGATTCCCGAAAAGTATAGCAACCGACTCCTGTTATATGGCATCATGTTGGCGATTGTCCTGAGGATAATCTTTATTACTATAGGAGTTGTGCTGATTGCAAAGTTTCACTGGATACTCTATATTTTTGGTGTTATTCTGGCAGGCACCGGTATCAGAATGATGATTGCAGATACGGAGAGTGAGTTTAAAGCAGATGAAAACTTTCTTTACAGGATGCTGAGAAAAGTGTTCCCGCTTACGACAGAGACAGAGGAAGGGAAGTTTGTGATCGTCAGAAACGGGAGGCGGCTTTACACTACTTTTTTTGTTGTGTTTGTAGTGCTTGCGGGAACGGATATTCTGTTTGCACTTGATTCTATTCCTGCCGTGTTTGCAGTTACCCAAAATAAAATGGTCATTTATACATCAAATATTTTTGCAGTGCTGGGCCTTCGCTCCTTGTTTTTTCTGCTAAAAGGGGCGGTCAGCCGTTTCGATTACCTGCATGAAGGGATTGCGATAGTGCTCATCTTTGTGGGGGTGAAGATGCTCATCACTTATTTTGATATTGATATCCATATTGGTGTTTCTCTGGGGGTTATCATTTTGTGTTTGGCGGGGTCCGTAATTCTATCTTTAATAAAAAACAAGAAGAAAACAAATGACAGTAGCGATTGAATACGATATGGAAGCTATTGCGCGAATAGTGGGAGGAAGGTTGAAGCCATCAGATAAGGCCGCACAGCCCAAGTACCTGTCTGTGGATAGTAGAAAGATTGTCGCACCTGAGTCCACACTATTCTGGGCTATCAGGACGGAGCAAAGGGATGGCAGCCTCTTCATGCCAGAATTGTATTCCCGTGGTGTGCGCAACTTTATCACGGAGGATGAAAAGATAAGCCGCAGCCTGAAAGGGGTTAATGTAATTCTCGTGAAGAACTCGCTTCTGGCATTGCATAAGCTGGCCACATATCACCGTAAGCGATTCAAAAAAATAAAAGTGATTGGGGTCACAGGCAGTAATGGGAAGACGATAGTTAAAGACTGGTTGTTTGCGCTGCTTTCGCCTTATTATGACGTGGTGAGAAGCCCCAGAAGTTTTAACTCTCAGATAGGTGTGCCGCTGAGTATCTTACAGATCAGGAGTCACCATGTAATCGGAATATTTGAGGCAGGGATTAGCAGGCCGGGAGAGATGAAAGCATTGGAGCGAATGATTCAGCCCCGGATTGGTATTTTCACTAACATAGGAACAGCTCATGACGAGGGATTCAGAAATAGAGACGAAAAAATAAGGGAGAAGCTGCTGCTTTTCAGCCGAAGCGAAACACTTGTCTATCCGGAAGAGGAGAATGAAATAACTGAGAATATCCGGGAGGCTGATATCGCACATAAAGTAAAGGTACATTCATGGGGGACACATAAGAGCCACTATGCAATAAAGTCGATCACGACTGCCGGCACTCACACAGAGATATCGATAGCCACAGGCAGAAAGAAAGATATTATAAAAATTCCATTTACGGATAAGGGTTCTGTTCAGAATGCGATTAATTGCTATGGAGCCATTAAGGAGCTGGGCATCAGCAACCGCGAAGTGATAAAAGGGTTTGAAAAATTGCAGGCGCTCTCTATGAGGCTTGAGTTGCAATACGGGATTAATGGTTGTGTAATTATTAATGACAGCTACAGTAACGATTTGCAGTCGCTGGAGATTGCACTTGACTTCCTCCTGAGGCAGCAGCCTGAAAAGCATACAGTGATTCTGTCGGATATGTTGCAGTCGGGGAGAAGCAGTGATAGCCTGTATAAAGAAATTGCCGGGCTGATGGAGCGGAAGGGAGTCCGGAAGTTTGTGGGAGTAGGGAAAGATATCTCAGCGTCCAAAGAATTTTTCACAGGAATACCCGGGCGTTATTTTTTCCGGGATACGGAAAGCATGCTGTCGCAATTAGCCCGGTTGCAATTCGAAAACGAAGTAATTCTGATCAAAGGAGCCAGAAAGTTTCACTTTGAAGATATCAGCCGGAGGCTTGAGAAACAATCTCACGAAACAATTTTCTCTATCAATCTGACCAATCTGGCGCACAACGTGCGTGTGTATAAGACTTTTTTAAAACCGGATACCCGGCTGATGGCGATGGTGAAGGCGTTTGCCTATGGTGCAGGTAGTAGCGAGGTAAGTTCGCTGCTTCAGTTTATTAAGGCAGATTATCTTACGGTAGCTTATGCTGATGAAGGTGTCGCACTTCGTGAAGCAGGTATTTCGCTTCCGGTTATGGTGATGAATGTCAGTGTACATTACTTTGATGCTTTGGTAAAGTACAGGCTGGAACCGGAAATTTTTTCTCCGGCGTTGTTGCTTGCTTTCACTTCCTATCTGAAAGAAAGGAAAATAAAAAACTTCCCTGTGCACATTAAGATAGATACGGGCATGCACCGGCTTGGGTTTGATGTGTCCCGAATTGATGAATTACTTTCTCTGCTGAAGGGGAACCATTTTATCAGAGTGCAGTCTGTATTCAGCCATCTTTCTGCTTCGGATAATCCTGAGTATGATTCCTTTACTATGCAGCAGTATCAGTTGTTCAGGAAAGTAGTCCGGCGCGTGCAGTCTGTAGTGAGATATCCTTTCCTTCGCCATATTGCCAATACCTCAGCCATAAGCAGGTTTGCAGCGTTGAGGATGGATATGGTGAGGCTTGGGATAGGATTATATGGTATTGACAGCAACCCGAATGTAGCATCCCGGTTGATGCCGGTGTGCAGACTCACTACTACCATTTCGCAGATTAAGAACGTAAAGAAAGGCGAGGTGGTAGGATATGGAAGAAATAGGATAACGCGCGACAAAGTAATTGCTACTGTAGGTATCGGGTATGCAGACGGGTACCGCAGGGTGTTGGGTAATGGAGTGGGGGGCATGTTTGTGAGAGGCAGGCTGGCGCCCACTGTGGGAAATATTTGCATGGATATGACGATGATAGATATCAGTGGAATCGAGGGCGTCAGGGAGGGCGATGAAGTGGAAATATTCGGAGAGAACCTGCCGATTAGCCGGGTTGCCTTGTGGGCGCATACCATACCTTATGAAATTCTTACAGGAATCTCTCAAAGGGTAAAGCGGGTATATTACGAAGAATAAATTTTGTTTTGGGGGATTAAATCTATTAAGGTCTTTACTACATTTGTCAGGACGAATTACTTAAGCGGAAGTAGCTCACCTGGTAGAGCGACAGCTTCCCAAGCTGTAGGTAGCGGGTTCGAGTCCCGTCTTCCGCTCTTTTCCCAAACATTGTCTCCCGGCACAAAGACAATACCTCCTACTGTAGGGAGAGTCTGAAATTTGTTTGTTCATTAATCAGTATGAAGAAGATTTTAAAATCAACTATTACCTGTCCGTTTTGTGGATTTCAGAAGGAGGAGGAGATGCCAGAGCATGCATGTGTTTTTTTCTACGAGTGTACGTGTTGCCATAAGGTGCTGAGGCCTGCAGGCGGAGACTGTTGTGTGTTTTGTAGTTACGGCACGGTGAAGTGCCCTCCCAGACAAATGAATGACACCTGTTGTTGATTGAAGACAGAAAGGAGCGAAGATTTCTCTGCTGTTACCTTCGGACCTGTCCGGGTTAATTATTCAGAATATGGCTAAAGCCCTTATTGGATAAGGCTTTCATAGTCCTGCTCTGAAGGGCAGGGTAATAAACTTAAAGTCTGATTAACCTCTGTCGTTTACTACTTCTGATTGTTCCTAAAGAACCGGCAATAAATTTAAAACCCAATCTCTGTGGGCTTTATCTCAACCTGGTGAGATACCCAAAAACATTGGTCCGCTTCCCCGATCCCGGTCTTCATTGTGCGGTGTTAAGAAAATGAACATCACGAAATTCATCCCGATGGTTATCTGGCGCTCGCGGGAATAACGGATTACCCGGTTACACATCATTTGGAGTTATATGCTTTTCGAAGGTGAAAGGGTTTTTAATCTGTCCTCGTTAACTTGCAGTCCGAAATACTAATACTATGAAAACAATTAGGGAATTACTTGAACTTATTGAACTAGAGCAAAAGGATGAAGTTGTTTTTGAGGGAAGAAGTGAAACGGTGGGGAGTCCTAATGTTTTCGGCGGCCAGGTGTTGGCACAGGCATTAAATGCGGCCTATCGTACTGTGTCAGCGGAAAGACTGTGCCATTCGCTTCATTCTTATTTTATACTTCCCGGAGATCTGAACAAGCCTATCCGTTATAAAGTGCAACTGGTAAGAGACGGAGGTAGTTTTACCACAAGATATGTGACTGCTGAGCAGAATGATAAATCAATATTTGTGCTTGCTGCTTCTTTTCAGGTTGATGAAGAAGGCTACACCTTTCAGGAAAAGATGCCGGAGGTGGGCGCGCCAGAAACCTTCCTGAGCCTTGCAGAGATTTATGAACAAACGAAAGCCTTTCTGCCCGAAAAGCTGAGTAGATATCTTAATAGGGAAAGGCCGGTAACCTATAAGCCTGTGATATTGCCCAATCCGTTTGAGAAGAAAGATTTGCCCCCTTATCAGAATCTTTGGTTTCAGTTTAATGAGACACCGGGCGGATTAAGTGTGCGTCATTTTCACGAAATCCTGGCCTACACCTCTGATTACAATTTGCTGCCGACTGCGCTACAGCCACACGCTTCCCATGCACATCCGGGCAACACGATGATGGCTACGCTGGATCATGCGATGTGGTTTCACAGAGTGCCAGAGGATTTTGCAGGGTGGTTCTTGTATCATATCGACGTACTGAACACCTCCAATGCACGTGCAATGCTCACGGGCAAGATCTTCACCCAATCCGGAGATATGATTGCAACCGTGGCACAGGAAGGCCTGTTGCGCAAGATTGAAAAAAGATGATTGGCTTGTGAGGTGGTAGGGAAAGGAAATATCACAAATAATTAGAAGCCGTTTAGCATTGCTCATGGCGATATCTTGTTTACGGTAAACCGTATTGTGCCGCGCTTGTCAGCTTATCGTGATTAAAGTCAGGTGTGATATGCAATGACTGCTCAGACTGTGATATAAAGAGCACAAAGGGTAACCAGAACCGGGGAGGGAGAGATACAAAAACACTATAACAATTTATGTGCAGGTTTGGTTAAGCCTGATATCAATACAAAGGCAGAGACAAAAATGAATGATAACCTGATTTTACTTAGCGTAATCCATAAACTGCCCCTTTCCTGAAGACCTGCATCAACAGTTGCCGAATAGGGTGTTCCGATAATACTCTTTAATTCGGGGACATAATAAATGAAGGTAACTATCAGCGCTGTGATGTATGTGGCTATCGCTATCAGGATATATTTTTTTCTTTCTGTCTTCCAGTTTAGTCCCAATGTCACCAGCAATAAAGCAAGGGTAACAGGGTGGACAAGCCTCCAGAATGATTCGGATTGCAGGGCATAATTGCCCTGAAACATCATGAGTGATTTAGGCGGTTCGGAAAATGCTATCCCCCATACTGCAAAATGCTCGTAAACACCAGCGCCAATAATCAGACAATAGGAGATGCATGCCAGGACATAAATAAAGTTTCTGCTATTCATTGTAATGACTTCATTTTGACACAAAAGTGCCGATAAGCCATTGGGCAAAATTGTATTTAATGGACATTCTCAAAAATGTGGCCTTCAATATGGCTTTTCCTTTGCCGGTATTCTTTTGGAGTGAGCCGGCTTAATGACTTGAAGATTCTGATGAAATGTGACTGGTCAGAAAAATGGCAGCTATAAGCAATATTAGTGAGTGATAATTCAGAACAGTGCATGAGATGAACAGCCTGTAAATATTTTTTGTAAAGCAGGGTTTGCTCTGTATTCATTCCCGTGAGCTCATATAGTTTTCTGGAGAGTTGTTTGGATGAATAGCAAAAACGGCTTGCTATTTCGGAAACGGACAAATGAGTGTCGTAATGTGTTTTCAAAAAGGTATTAAATGCCTTTTCCCTCTCCGTGAATTGAGGAAGCCTTTGAGTCAGCCACGATGTAAATGTTTTAACACGGTCATCAAAACTATTTTGTTCACCCAGGCAATGCCAGAGAGCGTAAATGGAACTATCCATTAAGGTTAGATCCATAAACTGGTTGGTAAATTCAATAGGGGGTAAACGAAAAATATGTTTTATGGCAGTTGGTGATAACACCACTCCAAAAAGAGTATGCCTGCCTGTATATTGCAGTTGAACCGGGCTGGTAAGAAAACCCTGAATAAAGCATCTTGGTACAGTCAGGGGTTGCTCATTTATTCTTGCATATAATTGAGTGGTCTCAAAACTGAAAATAATTTCAATAATTCCCTTGGGAAGCACAGTTTCGTGCAAAGCCCGATGGTTTTGACTGTGGACCTGCCAGAAAGAACACACTGTGTCTTTGATTAAAGGCGATTGTGGAATTACGAAATGATTTTCCATTCAATTATACAACAATAATGTCAGGTGCTCTAAAGGTTGCCTTCACTAAATAAATATAAGAACTACTTTTTATATTTTTCCTGAAACTGTTCTCTGAAGTCGATGACGGGGTTGGAATAAAATATCATATAGAATTTTTAGGGGGGCAGAAGTTACGCATCAGGTATCCTTTGTTTGCCGCAGCCTTTATTATTGTTTCTCCGAAACCCCAGGACGATAATCAATAGCGAAGTTTTATCTGCTGCACTGTACGATATTAAACACACTGATGTACAGGGCGGATCCTAAAATAATATTTTGCTTATAAATCTGGATAATTATTAATCCGGACTTGTTAATTTTATTAATGGTGAGGCTATGCATTTATATTTTTTTATTCCTTTTGCCGGTATGTGCCATAGCACAACAATACCGGTTTATTCATTATTCTGCAAGCGATGGACTTTCTCAAAATAGTGTGCATTGTATTTACCAGGATAGCGATGGTCTGCTATGGATTGGCACACAGGATGGCCTCAATAGTTTTGATGGGCACAATTTTAAAACCTTAAGGAGCAATCATTCGGATACAAATACGCTCAGCGATCAGTTTATTCTATCCATTGCCGAAGACAGTAGGGGTTACCTGTGGGTGGGTACGGGTAATGGATTAAACCGTATTAACCGCCGTACCGGTAAAGTACGCAGGTATTACCTTGATGCTGCCGAGCAAAACCGAATAAGCAGTAACTATTCGCTGATTATCCGCAATAAAGCAAAGGAGGTCTTTATACAACATCCTTTGCACCCGCTACTTGTTGATAAAAATGGAAGTATAAAGTATCTGGATAAAGCATTTAGCGCCATTTCATGGGCAGGGTTTGATAGTGCCGGCAATTTTTGGGGCATCAAAGTGGCAACACAACAACTCATAAAAGCCACAAACCTGGCAGGGGCGCCTCGCATGAGTGCAGTAAATAATGCCCCGGCAGAAGTTTTTCAACCAAACAAGTCTTATAAATTTAAAATTGACAATAATAATTGCATTTGGTTTTACCCTACCAATGCCATAGGAAATATTTATTTCTATAAAACAAATGAAAATGTATGGCAACAATTCAGCCAACCCATTTCCACCGTTATAAATGATGTGCTGATAACCCAAAGCGGAACCGGCTGGGTGGCAGCACAGGATGGCATGTACATCATAAAAGATTATTTATCTATTGAAAAAATGGTCGGCACACCTGCCAATACCAGTACGTTACCTGCAGGCAGTATCTTGTCGGTGTATGAAGACAACCGGCAAAATATTTGGATAGGTAGTGCCAATTCGGGCTTTGCGTATTATAACCCGGCATTCGAGAACTTCAGGCTATTTGAAACCGGCCAGGTAAATAATGCAGTAACTTCTGTAGTAGATGCAGAAAACAATAAACGATGGATAGGCACCACCAGTGGGCTTTTAATGTTTGCTAAAAACGGGAATTCGAAATTAACTGTTCAAAAAACATTATTTACCGACAAAAGAATTACCGGACTCACCAAAGATCATCACAATAATATATGGGCCGCCGTACAAAATGACGGGCTGTATATAATTAATGCACAGGGAACAATCCTTAAAGCTTATAAGCGAAACGATTCGTTGCTGGAAACAAAACGGGTGCTTCATCTTTTTTGCGACAGCAAAAACCGGGTTTTTGTATGCACGGAGGTGGGCTACTTTGTTTTTACTTCTCCGACTTCATGGCTTCCATTTTACCAGAGAAGCAGAATACCTGCCGGAACCGGCTGGTATGTCCTACATGCATTTGAAGACCGGCAAAAAAATATCTGGTTATCGAAACACCGGGGTATAGAAGTATTGGATTCAAAGCAATACCAATACCTCGCCAATTCATCGCACAATCATTACTGCCTGCACACAAGATGACAAAGGAAATATGTGGATTGGTACGCTAAGCGATGGTATATATATGTACAACGGGAAAACGATGACCCGGTTTACTACAAACGACGGACTCAGCAGCAATGTAATTTATGGATTGCTTACAGATGATAAAGGGAGAATATGGGCTACCACTACTTCGGGCGCAAATGTATATGAACAATCTGAAAAGAAGTTTTATCCATTAACCGCTATTGATGGATTGCCTTCCTACGATTTTTTGCTGGGTGCTTTTTTCAAAAATGAAAGTGGTGAACTGATGGCAGGCAGTTCAAAAGGACTTGTAACGATTGCGGCTAACCACTTTGTTCCCAAAACCAAAAAAATAGCCGCCAGGGTAAAGGATGTAAAAATCGATGGTGAAAGCATTGAGGTATTCAGCAATTCGTTTGTAGTACATCCCGGGTACAATACCCTTAGCTTTGAGTTTGCTGTAAAAGAAGCATTGCAGCCCAGGAATATTTATTACCAATACCGGATGCCGGGTGCCAAT
>JACFNA010000323.1 GCA_019455085.1 Chitinophagaceae bacterium | reverse complement strand
AACTCACAATAGCTAAGGAGATAAACAAATAAACGCATAAACAAATAAACCTATAAACAATCCATGCATCTCCTCTTCATAACCACTCATAACCTTGGTACCAATCCCAGGATTGTGAAGGAAGTGCAACTGGCGGTAAATGAGGGATATGAAGTGACGTTGGTCTGCTTCACGTTCAACAACTGGAGCAGAATGAACCATGAAGAAATCAAAAAGACGCTTAAAAATAAAATCACATTAATAGAAATACCGGGCAACAGAAAGCCATTCCTGCCCTGGTTGATGAGCACGATAGTTTTCGAAGGCGCAAGGCTGTTACTTAATATATTACCCGATAACTCCGCGTTACTCTCGTGGGCCTGTAACAAAAGGTCCTGGCTGCTTAACGAGCACCTGAAAAGGTTGGATAAAAAGTATGATTGGGTAATCGCACACAATATCGGTGCTTTTTATCCTGCACTCAACCTGGCTCAAAAAAATGGAGCAAGGATGGGAATTGATTTGGAAGACTACCACCCCGGAGAGACAACCATTCCAAAAGAGATCCGCAGAAGTGAAAAGCTGATTAAACATATCTTACCTAATGCAGACTATGTTACTGCAGCATCACCTTTGATTTTGGAGGAGTATAAAAAGCTGGTATCGTTAGATAGTGATGAATTATTTTCCCAAGGATGAGTTTGTACCGCCATCGATGGCAGAGAGTGATTCATTTCAGCTGGTTTGGTTTTCGCAGAATATTTCCTTCCGGCGCGGACTGGAGCAAATCATTCCCCTGGTTGATGGCAGGAAAAATGTTGAATTACATCTGTACGGTAATTGTAAAGAAGAATTTTACAATCAATGGATAGCAGGAAGGGATAATATTTTTGTGCACAATGCTTTATCACAGCCCGATCTCCACAAGGAATTATCTCTCTATGATGCGGGACTGGCTATCGAACCCGGCCGCGACAGGAATAACGAACTGGCAGTATCCAATAAGATGCTCGCCTATTATCAGGCGGGGCTGTATATCATCGCCAGCGATACCCCCGCACAAAGAGATTTCCTGAAAACCAACCAGCACAGTGGAATCGTTTTGTCTTTGTACGATTCCGGCCTTGAATCGCGATTTGAAAAGATTCTGGAGAGTCTGCATTCCATCCGCTCCACCAAGCAGGCACGCTACTATTATGCCTGGTCTGTGAACTGGGAATCGGAATCGGAGAAGTTGGTGAAGTTGTGGGAAGGGCTAGGGGCGACACGCTAAAAGCGGGTTGAACCCTGAGAGCAGGGAAAAACAGCCTCCGCTTCACCGTGTAATCCGCCTGAAGCGTATCACCCGGGCCGACACTTCAATTTTAAGTAATCCAAATGCATTTCGTTCCAAACGAAGTTTACCACATTTATAATCGAGGTAATAACCGGCAAAAAGTTTTTTTCTCTGAAGAGAATTATCTATTCTTTATGAGAAAAATGGAAGCGCAATTAATACCTTTTTGCGAAATTCTGGTCTGGTGTCTAATGCCCAATCACTTTCATTTGATCATTAGTACGAATGAAAGCTCCTGTAAACCCAGAAACTCTTTCGGAACAGGTAGTGTCCAAGAACTTTCTTATCGAATAGGCATAATGTTAAGTAGTTACGCTCAGGCTGTCAATAAACAACATGGAACTTCAGGTTCACTGTTTCAGTTAAAAACCAAAGCCAAAATCCTGACCGGAAGTAAAAATGCTAAAGACAAAGACTACCTGGTTAATGCCATGCATTATTGCCACCAGAATCCGTTGCGAGCAGGATTAGTGAAGAAGATTGAAGACTGGCCATATTCTTCATTCCCCGGGTATTGCCGAATTAAAGAAGATGATATTACTAACAAACAACTACTTTTAGATTTAACCGGTTACTCGCTGGATACTTTCTACTCCGATAGTTACGGAAGGATGGAAGGGTTTGAATTGGAGGAGTAGTACCCACGCTGCACCGCGGAGGCTAAGCAAGGGGGCGACACGCTAGAGCGGGTTGAACCCTGAGAGTGGATTAGCCACGCTGCACCGTGTAATCCGCTGAAGCGTATCACCCGGAGGCTAAGCAAGGGGGCGACACGCTAGAGCGGGTTGAACCCTGAGAGTGGAT
>JACFNA010000039.1:8502-20380 GCA_019455085.1 Chitinophagaceae bacterium | reverse complement strand
CCCAGAGATACCACTGACAAATACGATACCTATTTCCTGAAAATAGAGAACTGTAAGTTCAAACAGAAAGTAGTGCCGGGCGACACGCTGATACTAAAGATGGAACTGATATCACCAATCAGAAGAGGTATTTGCGAAATGAAAGGAACTGCATTCGTCGGGGATAAATTAGTCGCAGAGGCCGTGCTGATTGCTCAAATTATTAAACGTACAGAAACTCTATGATTAGTCCCTTAGCAAATATCCACCCGGGAGCACAAATAGGTAAGGGCGTAAAAATCGACGCCTTTGCCACTGTCGAAGAAAAAGTGGTTATCGGTGATGGATGCCATATAATGACTCACGCCGTCATCCTGAACCATTCTGTAATTGGGAAGGAGTGTACCATCTTCCCACATGCCACAGTAGGAGCCATCCCCCAGGACCTGAAGTACGAGGGGGAAGAAACCACGGTCGAAATAGGAGACCACACCACTATACGCGAATGTGTGACAATCAATCGGGGGACAAAAGAAAAATGGAAGACTACCGTAGGCAAAAATTGCCTGTTGATGGCATACAGCCATATTGCACACGACTGTGTGATAGGCAACCATGTTATCATCGCCAATGCCGTACAGCTGGCCGGGCACGTAGAAATAGGTGATCATGCAAGTATCGGCGGACTGGCTGCTGCGATTCAATTTTCAAAAATCGGTGCGCACTCCTACATCGCAGGAGGTTCTGAAATCATAAAGGATATACCTCCTTTTGTCAAAGCCGGACGTTCTCCACTGTGCTATGTCGGAATCAACTCAGTGGGGCTGCATCGCAGAGGGTTCAGCAACGAGCAGATCAACAAAATCCTTGAGATATACAGAGTAATCTATCTGCGCGGATACAATATCTCACAGGCACTGGAACATATCCAGGACAACTTCCCGGAATCTGCCGAAAAAACAGAGATAATCAATTTCATCTCATCCAGCAAGAAAGGTATTCTGAAACTGGCTTCCAAAGATGCTTTTGAAGAAGTACAGGATAATAACAAGGTGCAGTAACTCATTGCAACATGAACATTTCCCTTGCCAATATTGGCAAACGCTTCAACACTGAATGGATATTCAGAAATATCAATTTTGAATTTGATGCGGGATCTCAATACGCTATCACCGGCCCCAACGGCACAGGAAAATCAACACTCCTGCAACTCATAGCAGGATTTGTGCAGCCTAATGAAGGATCGATTAGTTATAAGAATGAAAAAGGCCACATCGCAACCGAAAACATCTACAAAGAAGTAAGCCTGGCAGCACCCTATCTGGAACTGATAGAGGAAATGACCCTTAAGGAATTCCTGATCTTCCACCGGCAAATGAGAGGGCTAAGCGATGGATTCTCCATTCCTGAGATTGCAAATCATGTGTCTCTCGGCAAAGCGTTACACAAGCAAATAAGATATTACAGCAGCGGGATGAAGCAAAGAGCCAAACTCGCACAGGCATTCTTCTGTAATGCCTCCGTGCTACTCCTTGACGAGCCACTGACTAACCTCGATAGCGAAGGCGTCGCTACCTACTATCACCTGATAGAAAAGTTTACGGCGAACCGTCTGGTAATCGTAAGTAGCAATGACGAAAGAGAATACTCGTTTTGTACCAGAAAAATAGACCTTCTTAATTATAAATAATTGGGAAATAGAAAACTGCATTTCCTAAACAGAAGCCTTTTATACTATATTTGCGACTCTGATTTCTTAGATATCTTCTGTGGCAAATTGCCTGACGGCAGAGCATAATTTTAAGAGTATTCAGCGATACAAAATTCATAATCATAACAGGTGAAAGGGATAAAAATCATCTTTCTGATAGCACTCATAGTCATTGCTGACCAGGTGCTGAAAATTTATATCAAGACCCATTACCACATTGGAGAGTCGCACAATGTGCTGGGCAACTGGTTCAAACTCTACTTCATTGAAAATGAAGGTATGGCCTATGGCTGGAAATTCGGAGGGCAATGGGGCAAGATGTTGCTGACGGGATTCAGAATGGCTGCCGTGATATTCGGTATATTTTACATCCGTAATATTATCAGGAAAAAATTTCATCCGGGATTTATCTTTTGCGTAGCACTAATCTTTGCAGGTGCATTGGGCAACCTGATAGACAGTATGTTTTACGGGTTAATTTTTGAGTATAGCAATCCCGCCACAGGTAATGTAGCAGCAATTTTTCCTGAACATGGATACGCCGGTTTCCTTCATGGAAATGTAGTAGATATGTTATATTTCCCGATTATCGATTCCACTTTCCCAAGCTGGATGCCCCTCTGGGGAGGTGAAGACTTTATCTTCTTCAGCCCCATTTTTAATCTTGCGGATGCCTCTATATCAGTAGGTATCATTTCCATACTGGTATTTCAGAAAAAATTTTTCAAGCCTTCCGATACAGCAAAAGATGGAGTATCCGAAACGACTCCTGATAAAGGGAAGGCGTAATGACCCTTTTTTGATACACTTAGTTTTTCTAATTTTATCAGTAATTAGAAATAATAACCACCCATGAAAGTTGCAGCAGCCCTGAGTTCATTGTTCAAAATTTCCCTTCCGGTAATCATATTGCTCTTTATGTCATCCTGCAGCAAAGAATACAGCCAGGAAAACGTAAACACCAGTATGGCTGCCGGCACATGGCAGTTCAAAGAAGGTGCTTCAGATTATATGGGCGACATCGATACTGCATATATTCAAAGCGGAACTT
The DNA here is from genome assembly GCA_019455085.1 of Chitinophagaceae bacterium. Lineage (GTDB taxonomy): Bacteria > Bacteroidota > Bacteroidia > Chitinophagales > Chitinophagaceae > Ginsengibacter. The sequence continues at coordinate 17,639 of JACFNA010000039.1, read as the reverse complement.
CGACCAACGAGATGCATCTTATAGGAACAAGCAAGGATGGTTCTCAGACATTTCATCTCACGCTTTATGCCGACGAGTTTAACCCGGGCACTTATAAGACCACAGCATTCCAGTCATCATTCGAATATTTTAGTGGCAGGCTGGATATTTATCAGGCCTCTCAGCCCTTCGGAGAGTTCACGGTAACCATCACCGCAGTCAATAAGAATACGATTACAGGAATCTTCAGCGGAAAGGCTTCGGCAGACGGCCAGGCCATTGTCGATATTTTCAGCGGCTCATTCAGCGCCATCTTTGCGACGCCTGTGATAAAACCGAAGTCAGAAGGTGCACTCACAAACGATGCGGGCAATTGCATGCCTGTAGCAGTAAATGGAAACTATAAACAGGGGATTCCACTCAATAGCACAAACACCGTGGGCATCCAGGCTGCTATAACCAAAGCCGGCACTTTTACAATATATACCGACAAGAAAAACGGAGTCGTTTTTTCAGCCAAAGGTGAGTTTAGCCAAAACGGCCTGCAATCGGTAACCCTCACCGGAACCGGGATCCCTGAAGAAAGTGGCGACTTCGCCTTCACCCTGCATTATGGAAACAGCATGTGTGCCTTTACTGTTCATTTTGAAGCCGGAGCAGCTCCTTCAAGAGATTATTTTCCCACATCTGACAACTCCAACTGGACCTATACTGACGGTGTTACCGACTATACCATGCGGGTAATACCGGCGAAAGTGACAATAAATGGAAATACTTACAGTGTTATCCTCCAGGGTACTGATACGGCCTACGTAGCCAGGAAAGTGTCAGGTGACTATTTTGATTTTATAAATTACAAGAAAAGTCTGAGCCTGTCGGGCCCAATTAATCTGGAAACGGTCTTCCTTAAAGACAATGTCTCCGTGGGAAGCACCTGGGACGGCCCCAGCTTTACAGACGCTTCATTAGGAGGTATGATGATAAACCTGAGATTTGAGATTCTTGCCAAAGGAGTCGCTGCTTCCTCAGGAACCTTTACCTTCCCTGATGTAATCAAGGTCAAAACTGATATCTATTCAGGAGGCACACTCCTAATGCCACTATCAGAAAGCTGGTATGCCAAAAATGTGGGCCTGGTATTTTATGAAGACAAAACTGATAACAGCACCCTCACAATTAAGGCGTTCAACATCCTTTAGAAGTTCTTCATTATTTTTTGCCGGAATTTCATACCATTTATCTGGGCGCTGAGAATGTAAATTCCCTGAGGCAGATCAGACATACCTTCCCAGACAATTGTCTTATTTCCTCTCTTAATCTCTCTATCCGTCCGCTTCAGCACACGGCCATAATTATCAATCAGCGCTAACTCGGCAATGCCTTCCACAGAAGTAGCCAGGTCAATCCTGATTTCACTCCGGAAAGGATTCACCACCTTAAGATTCAGCGTGGGGGTGTAATTCCTGAGGGATATCGCTTCACTTACGACAAAACCATTGTTCCCTTTTTTGATGAGCCTGAGCCTGTAGAAAGCACTATTTATCAATTCTTCGTTGTCAGTAAAATGATAGTCGCCTCCGTTAATATGTCTCGGAAGCACAGTGCTGATTGTCCTGAAGTTCATTCCATCAGCACTCTTTTGTATTTCTATTTCCCTTAGGTTATCTTCTGCAAAAGTAGTCCATGACAACTGCGCATTCACACCTTCCAGCCTCCCTGTAAAGCTTTTAATATCTTCTGCCTGGACAATACAATCTTTCTCCTGGACTTCAAGCTTCACCTGTTGGCTATTGCCACTCGAACATTCATCCTGACCAAGGTTAGCGGCCGTGGTAGCCACTTTCACCCTGTAATAAGTATTGTTGTCGGTAATCTGTGAGGTGAATGCAGTATCTACCACATACTCCCATAAACCATTCTTGAGTACCGGAGTGCCTACTCCGCAATTACCTGTGCTAACCCACGTAGCCCCTCCATCTGTACTCTTCTCCCAGCAATAGTAGATATAATTATCAAAATAACTTCGGATGGTATCGCTCAGATAAAACTTGCTTCCCAGGCATACATTGGCTACATCACTCGGGTTCATTATAAGATTAGGGTAGCAGGTGGCCAGAGAAATGTCATCTAATACCCAGTCGTTACCTCCTCCACCGGGTGCATTATTTTTGATGGTAATTTCAAAGGAAGTTTCTGCAGGTCCGGTCTTATAGATAAAGCCTCGCTTCATCCATTTACCATTCCACTCTATTTCTCCTGTAGTATAATAGTCTATCCCGTTCACTGTAAAAGCCAGGTTAGGCAGTACGCCAGGTGTATTAGGCGAATTGCCATTGGAATCCAGTGCACAATAACCACATATATTTCGTATCCATGCCGAAAATTCGTAATAAGTATTGGGGCACAGACCGTAGATGGAATCCTTATATGCTTCTCCGGTAGGGTAGGCAGAATTCACTACCAGCATATATCCTCCATTGGTTCCCGGCGCCACAGCAGGGTTTCCTATTTCAGGATCGGCAGCACCGGTATGGTCGCCCACGATATCCCATACCTGAAACACCCTGTTACTGGTTCCGTCTCTGATGGGTACTGAGTTATCTGTAGATCCATTACCGCTTATGTTATTAGCGATTGAATACTCTCCATCAACAGGATGGTTCGGCCCAAGGTTTGCCTTGATATATCCTGGTGCATTAGCTCCCAGTACCCTGTTTTGTAAGGTGCCACTCCCGAAACTACTTTCTGCAGTAAAGCTCGCACTCGCATAATTCTGGCAAAGGCCATCATTCTTTATAATCTTAATACCTCCGTAGCTGAAGGCTTCGGTCGCGTTCAAGGTCGGCGAATTTTTAGGTTTATAAGTATAATAAAATTTTCCACCCAGATACACCGTATCTCCAAAATCTGCTGTTACCTCCAGTCTGTATGCTACTACAAAGAGTGTCCTGCCGTAAAACTTAGGTTTATCTCCCGGATCTATTGTACCTCCCCCCATCAATGCTCCATCAAAATTCATAAAATCAACATTCGATGCCCCCTTCCCCACATTAACCCTTAACGCCTTCGTTCCGCTCCAGGATTTAGCCATTCCAAGATCATCTCCTCCGCCATCGGTATATGGGCCTCTGAATAATAGCCCCTCGTTGGTTACTATCTTCATCGAATTGGGTACCAGGGAAAATCCCTGCTTGATGGTATCTCTGTAATACACGTTTGTAGCTTTCTGATCCACCTTCATCAATGCGCGGATTTCAATAATGTCGCCCTTCTCCAAAGTCCCACCGCCGTTGTTTCGTGTGATATTCTGATAGGTATAACTAAAAGTGAACTGAGCATTCGCACTGGCAAATGCGGCAAGAAAAAATATCAGGCAAAGAGAGGGCCTGCTAAATGCTCTCAGGCCTTGCAGTACTGCTATTGGTATATTTGTTTTCATAAGCAATGGCTTTAGATACTCCAATCATAATAACGTATCATATTTCTAATTATTATTACATATTCCATTAAATAATAATCTTACTCCCAATGGCGTTACATCAAATGGCATTAAAGTCCATTTTCTATGAAAAATTCTACTATCGCATTGATTCTATGCCTCTTATGCTCTCAAATAACATTTGGACAGGGAGAGCCCTTCACCATGAGGGTCATCAATACAGGTTACAACCTGAATTCAGCATGGGAAGTCACTTACGGTCCCGACGACTCACTCTGGGTTACAGAAAATAAAGCATATATAATCAGTCGGATTGACCCTGTGAGTGGCACTAAGACCCAATTGATAAACCTTTCTTCTAAAAAGAATTTTAGTAACCCACCCAAATGGCCCCAGGGCGGGTTGATGGGGCTGGCATTGCACCCTTCAATGTATTCAGAATGGCCTACCCCATCCAAGCCTTACGTTTACGTCGCCTATGTATATCAATATAGCACCAGCAGTGGTAACGCCTGCAACAGCACCCAGCCCTGCACTTTCAAAACGAGGATAGCAAGATATAATTACGACAGAAATACCCACTCACTATCCAACGAAACGATACTAATAGAATCACTAAACGGAAGCAACGATCATAACTCCGGCAGGCTGGCTATCGGGAAGGTAAATGGTACTGATTATCTCTTCTATTCAATCGGAGATATGGGAGCCGGTCAGTTTAATAACATAAACCGTACGAACAACGCGCAGTCCACCACCGTTCCCGAAGGAAAAATTTTAAGGTTCAATCTCGAGGAGGATGGTGATGCAAACCAGTGGGACAAGTGGATTCCTAACGACAACCCGTTCTCTTCAGGTGGAAAAAAGAATCCTATATGGAGCTATGGCCACCGAAATCCGCAGGGGATCGTATTCAGTAAGGATGGAATCCTCTATAGCAGTGAACAACAGGATCGTACAGACGACGAGGTAAATATTATTGAAGAAGGAAGAAACTATGGATGGCCCAAAGTATCCGGCTTCTGTGACGGGAACTATACAGGCCTTAAGCTTGCTAACCAAAACGTGGGAGACGAGGTAGATAATTGCACTACATTGAATGCAAAAGAGCCGATTTATACGCTTTTTACTAATTCAGACCCGGGCTCTCTGCCTAATGATTACCTTACATGGCCTACAGTGGCTGCATCGGGAATTGATATCTACGAGAAAAATGTAATTCCCGGATGGAGTAAATCGCTTCTGGTGCCTTCGCTGAAAGCAGGTCTTATTTTCAAACTAAAACTGAGTGAAGACGGACAGTCAGTTACAGATATGGCTACCATACCCGTTACCGAATACCAGGGGCGTTTTCGCGATCTGGCTATCTCTCCTGACGGGCTAAAGATATACGCCGCGGCAGATATGGGAGGCACAGCCAAACGCCCGGACGGCACCTATGGAGCACCACTTAACCAGGGAAAAATTCTTGAGTTTACCTACACGGGTACTACGATGGCCATTCGGGACGATACATATAGGTATAACAGGAATACCGACTTCCAGCTGTACCCAAATCCTGCCACCACACAGATTCACATCAAGAGCATTAAAAATACTAATAAACCCCTCTTCTATTACATATACGAGACTTCCGGAAAACTAGTACTTAATGGCAAAAGCTTTACTGACTTCTTCGACATTAATGTAAGTCACCTGTCAAGAGGTATGTATATCATAAAAATCTATAACGGATATAACAGGAATATATACACCGAAAAAGTGACCATTCAATAATCACCTGGACAGGTGAGACAAAAAGATAGCAGCTGCCACCGCGGCATTCAATGATTCAGCCTTTCCCTTTCGGGGAATAGTCAGCCGCCTCCGGCATACTTCCAGAACCGACTCGCTGATACCTGCCGATTCATTGCCAATTACCAGTATGGCCTCCTGCAACGGTGCACAGTCGTAAAGAGATGCCCCATGCAACGTAGTGGCAATAATCTCTACACCGGATGTCTTCAGGAACTTCCCGAGATCAGTATAATGTAGCCTCACATGTGCAAGGCTGCCCATAGTAGCCTGCACTACTTTAGGATTGTAGGCATCTGCCGTCTCTCTGCTGCAAAAAATATCTTCTACGCCAAACCAGTCTGCAATTCTTATAATTGTCCCCACATTGCCCGGATCCTGCACTCCATCCAGCGCCAGCGATATTTTTCCCTTAACAGAAGCCGGGGGCTGCACATCGGGAATCCTCACTACGGCAAGCACATCATGCGGCGTCTTTAACTGTGAAATTTTCTCTAAATCAGCCTGCGCAATTATGGTTATTGGCAAATGCGAAAGTTCTTTGTCATACTTATCAGGTGCCTGCCAATGCTCAGTCGCATAGATATGCTCCACCCGGAAAGAAGAATTCAGAAACTCTTCGACCACCTTAGGGGTTTCCGCAATGAAAGCGGAAGAACTGTTCCTGAATTTTTTGTGGGTTAAACTTTGAATATATTTGACTGTATTTCTTGATAACATTTTATATGAAATTAGTGGATGACTGCACTACTTTATTAAAACGGGTATTTCCGGCTTTGGCAGTTATCTTTCTGTGTAGTTGCGCTGCTACCAAAGAATACTCAGGATTTACTTTTGTACGCAAATATCAAAAAAACGTTCCTTTCGTTTTCAAAAATAATATTTCACTGCATGCAGAATCAACAAGCAAGGATGAAGATGCGGCCATGGCTTCACGCTTGTATAATCAACTTGAGGATAGCGCCAGAGTAAGAATAAAAGATGTAGTTTTCGTTTTGCATTACATCAAAAATCCTCCCACATTTGATACAACAGAAATTAATAAGTCGGCCCGAAACATGTACTCCTATATGCAGAATCAGGGGTACTATCATCCATCCGTAAGCTATACGGTCGATACCATCGAGCTTCCCTCAAAAAATCAGATACGGATGGTAATCAATTATGATGTCGTATCCGGGAAGCGAACAACGATCGATACTATAGCCTATTTAATTAACCAACCGGAACTCCAGCAGATAGCAGTCAGCACACGTAAGTCTTCTGTATTACAAAAAGGAGTGCCCGTCACCAAAGGCGGAATCAATGATGAGATTAACCGTCTGGTAGATTTATACAGAAACTTTGGGTATTATAAGTTTACTGCCGATCAACTCAGGGTATTAGGTGATACCACAATAGAGGCATTGACCACAGTAGCCGAAGATCCATTCGAGCAACTAAGGTTATTGGCTGAGGCTGCCGAAAAAAGAAACAAACCCACGATCAGGCTCGCCATACAGCTAAATAACCCTGATGCCAAAGACAGTCTGAGAAAATACTATATCAACAGGATATACGTAATTCCGGATTTTAAGCCCACCGAGTCTTATAATGATTCCTCGTTCAAAACGATTCCCATGCCGGGCTTTACAATAAAGTTCCATGAAAAGAGATTCAGCCCTGGCCTTATCAGGCAAAATATCTATCTGAAAGAAGGTACTGTATTCAGACAAAAAGACTATTACAAAACAATCAACGAGCTATATAAACTTGGGCCGTGGGAAAGCCCGACAATAGATATCCTGGAGCGGCCCGACAGCAATTTGCTGGACCTTGTAATAAAAATGTCGCCGCTGAAAAAGTATGGTTTTCAGGGTAACATCGAAATGAGCTACTCAGCCAATAGCAGCACCTCCAACCTGCCCACTGTAGCTACTGGAAACTTATTGGGGGTGTCGGCTAATCTGGGCCTTACCGACAGAAACTTTGCACGATCTGCCATACGAATGACAAATTCAATTAAAGTAGGATTCGAATTCAATACTCAAAGACGAAACAGCGGTGGTACTTTTATCAACTCAAGAGAGACGACCTTCAATAACAGCTTCTTATTTCCAAAATTCATCTTCCCATTCGCAGTACTTAACAGGAAGGAATGGGTCACCCACCAGAGTTTCATCAATACCAACCTTTCGTTTATCAATCGGTTTGATTTTTATAATCAGCAAATTATTAATACCGGTTTTGGATTTAACTTTTCAAAGCAGGAAAACAGACTCTGGAGCCTGAAATTAATCAACTTTGACTTCCGCAGGCTGTATAATCGCAGTGCACGATTTGATAGTACTCTGGAAGAATTTCCATTCCTGAGATACTCTTTCAACACTGCGCTGGTAATGGGTACCGGACTTTCTTATTCTTCCCTTACCCCTGCGTTCAGAAACCCCAATGTGATTAATAAACTCAATGTCAACATTGAAGAGTCGGGGCTGCTATGGGGATTCTTAAAGCAGAAAAACAAAACAGCACTCAACGGCAATTTTTTCAACAAGTATTTACGCGCATTTGTCAAGACAGACATAGAATTTGTACACAACATCAACTTCGAAAAATCTACGCTTGTGTTCAGAACCTTTGCAGGCGTAGGTATTCCTATCAGCAAGGCCGACACTACACTTCCTTTCTTTAAGCAATATTTCGCCGGAGGGCCAAACAGTATGCGCGGGTGGCCGGTGCAAGGGCTGGGAGTTGGCGGGCAACCACTCGCACCCTATACAGCTAAATCATCCAGATTTAACGACAGAACCGGCGACATTCAGCTGGAAGGAAATATCGAATACCGATTCGATGTGGCCCCTATGTTCTCCAACGCATTGTTCCTGCGGATGGCTGTCTTCACCGATATAGGTAACGTCTGGAATTTGAAAAACACACGCCCGGATGGCCTGCCGGATACCACACAGTTCCATCTGAAATATCTATATAAACAACTCGCTGTTTCTTCGGGGGTGGGCTTCCGGTTCGATTTCAAATACTTTCTGCTCAGATTCGATATGGGATTCAGATTCAAACGACCGGATTTATGGACCCGGGATGCCGGATGGCAGTTCCCGGCAATCAACTTTAAGAATATGTTCGGGTCTGCGTTGGAGAACCGTGTCTGGAGATATCAAAACTTCAACGCTACTATCGGGATTGACTATCCGTTTTGATTTTTGTAAGTACTTTTTCCAGCCTCTACCGATCATATATCTTCCAGCTGCTCAAAATGAAATTATTTTGGATAACTATACTAATAGTGATAGTTTTGTGTATCCAACCCTGTCTAAGACTATTTATTTTCAATCTCCTTCTTCTTTTTTTATTTTTTTAAGGTTCAGCGTAATTTATTGCCTATTGAATTGTAAAATTCTACCCAATTAGTATATAGTTATTTATCCTATGATTGAAAAGCCACTAGTTGGGGAGCTGTACTATTGCGGCTCCTTATTTTTTCTCCTCTAATTTTTTTTCTTCAGGATTATTGCACTTCTTATCAGGGATTTCGCATCCACTCTGCCACGCGTTGAGAAGAAAAAACAAAAAGAAAAGAAATTCATTTCAATTTTTTCAAAATACTTTTTCTAAAGAAAATCAGCACTTATATTTGCGCCGGAGAGATGGCTGAGCGGTTTAAAGCGGCGGTCTTGAAAACCGTTGACTGTCACAGGTCCGGGGGTTCGAATCCCTCTCTCTCCGCAAATCAGAAAGCCTTCGCGGGAGCGAAGGTTTTTTAGTTCGATGCCGATCCGGGTTTACCCTGGAGAGGACAGAGAACTAAAAAACATATCACGCAAAGCGGGATAGGCTTTTTGATTTTAGCCCCCACTTAATGGGTTCACCGGAGGTAATCCCTCTCTCTCCGCAAATCAGAAAGCCTTCGCGGGAGCGAAGGTTTTTTAGT
>JACFNA010000039.1:0-8402 GCA_019455085.1 Chitinophagaceae bacterium | reverse complement strand
TCGATGCCGATCCGGGTTTACCCTGGAGAGGACAGAGAACTAAAAACCCTATTACACTTCGCGTGATAGGGTTCTTGATTTTAGTCGAGCCACTTATTTAAAAGGATCAAAAAAAACGGCTTTCAGCAACCCAATTCGCAGAGAAGCCAAAAGCCGTTACTGACCGTATCAGTCAGAAAAATCCTTTATTATTTTCTAATGAAATGTCTTATTTCCTTCACTCCGGCCTCATCAGTAATTACCAAATGATAACTTCCGGCTGCCAGTCTGCACACAGCATCTATCACTATTGAATTATTGCCCGCAGAAAGACGCTCAATCTTGTTAACTACCTCCTGGCCCATAAAGTTGAAAATAGATATCTTCACCTTTTGGTCTTTTGAGCTGTTCATTGTAACGAACAGGTTGCTCTTTACAGGGTTTGGATAGATTGTCAGGCCATTTACAGTATTACTTACCCTTACCAATAGAGTTTGTGTAAGATAGGAAGAGCCATCCAGATCATATTGCTTAATCCTGTAATAGAATTTATTGCCTGAAAGCCCGCTTATATCATCATTATAAGAATAGCTGTTAACCCCTGATGCGTTTTTATTAGCTTTTATTGTGGCAACAGAAGAGAAATTAGAACCATCCTCACTCCTTTCTATCACATAATAATTTGCAGAGGCTTCGTTCTCCACGCTCCATTTAAGATCTACTTTGTGCTGCTTTTCCGCAGCCGTAAATGAGGTAAACCTTACCGGCAATATTCCTTTATCTACATATATTCCTGTAACAGCAGCAAGATCCAATCCACCAGAGGAGGTGTTGGTGGGGAAGAATGCAGGATTAGTGTAGTCCACCAGGTCGGCAGGTGTAGCGCTGGAAGGCAGATCATCAGAAAACAGGGAGTATCCATAAACTGATTGGTTAGCCCCAATCCCCAGGCTCTGAAGGGAAAGGAAAACCCCTCCGATTAATTGAGTGATGTTGGTATTATACACTAAGTTCTGTGGGTATTGCGCTTTCAACACATTAAAATTAAATGTACCGGTCACATCTCCATAATTAGCCGAAGTTACCCTCACAATATTGCCATACGCAGTAGGATTACCCGACCATTCCACGGCAGTAATAGCAGCAATACAGAAAGGATCATGTCCACCTGAGTTACCACGCTCAAAAATGGCAAACCCAATTTTTTCGGGGACAGGAGTAGAGAATACCGAATTCAGAACCCAGTCGAGTCTTTCAATATTATTCACATTTGTTGCAGATCCATTTGTAAAAAGATTATCCGTTCCTTTTGTAGTCACATTTGTGTTAAAAAAGGTCTCCATATTATTATCATACTCCGGAAACAAATTATATACGCTTGCGGTATTCACTGTGCGTGCCCAAACGAGCGTAAAGTTCCCAGTGACATTTGCATTATCCACTCTCCTGATCTTTACCTGTCCGGGAAGGGAAGAGGTATAGGCGTAATCAATGCCACCTGTTTTGAATTCTTCCACATAGTCCACACTATTGTTGGGGCTGATTCCCCAGTTGTATGTCTTGCTACTAATGTCATAGGTAGTGCCGGTAGCAGCTGTGGCCGGAACTGTCGTAATTGAAGTAATGGGTGCCTGGGCATTTACAAAGGGCACCGCTACACTAAAAGCACCAGGGTAGAAATCTTTTTCATCTGTAAGTAGGGTTCAGAATTAATAATGGCACAAATTTATATCAGACTTATTGGATATTAATAAAAAAAATATAACTAATACAAAAATGTATTACACACCTGGGCTCCAATCCATTAATAGTCGTAAACCAATGCTGCGCCTGATTAACCAAATTAAAGTGTAATTATGGAATAAAATGTTTCGCACCCTATCCTATTCAGAAAACTGTCTCCACCTTCGTTCCTGGCGGGAAGATGCTACCACATTCTCTATAAAAGCCATGCCCCTGACCCCATCATTAACCGTAGGGAAATCCATCATTTCCTGTGAAGGATTCTGTCCTTCACGCATAGCCATTAAGGTGAGTGCAAAGTTCCTGTAAAGATTAGCAAAGGCCTCCAGGTATCCTTCTGGATGCCCTCCCGGTGTACGCGTATTGGCTACAGCATAACTGCTTAACTTTCCCACACCTGTCCTCCACACTTCAGCCGGACGGTCCAGATGCTTTAACATCAGGGTATTGGGTTCCTGCTGGCGCCATTCAATCCCACCCTTCTCTCCATAAATTCTAAGCGTGAGATTATTTTCTTCACCGGCAGCGATCTGAGAAGCTACCAGTGTGCCCGAAACTCCGCCCTCAAATTTTAATAACACATTCCCGTCATCGTCAAGTGCGCGGCCGGGAACCACTATATTCAGGTCAGCACATAACTCCTGAATCTTCAGTCCGCTGACATACTCTGCAAGGTGTGCCGCATGTGTACCAATATCACCCATGCATCCGGCAGCTCCGGATCGTCCCGGGTCGGTCCTCCACGACGCCTGCACATTGCCCGCCTGCTCTTCGGCTCTGCTAAGCCAGCCCTGCACATATTCAACCATAATTTTTCTGACCTTCCCGATAGCGCCCTCCCTGACCAAATTCCTGGCTTCTTTTACCATAGGGTAACCTGAATACGTATGTGTAAGGCAAAGCAGAAGTCCTGTTTCTTCAACCTTCTTCTGTAGTCGCTTTGCCTCATCGAGCGTAAAAGTCATTGGTTTTTCAATGACTACATGAAACCCATTTTCGAGAGCCATCATTGCGGGCTCGAAGTGAGCGAAGTTGGGAGTCACAATCGACACGAAATCAATCCTCCTGTCTTCCGGCAGCCCTGCTTCGGCCAGTATCATTGTTTTATAATCAGGATAGATTCTATCCTCTTCCAGAAATAAGTCTCTGCCCGACGCAAGCGCTACATCGGAACGCGAACTGAAAGCCCCCGCTTTCAATTCTATCAACCCGTCTATTGAGGAAGCCATTCTGTGCACAGCACCTATGAAAGCGCCCCGACCGCCCCCAATCATCCCCATTCTAAGTTTTCTTTTCATTTTTCTTTTTATTTTTCTGTTATCTCTGAAAAAATTTTTTTTAATTCCTCAGGCATTTAAAAATAGTATATTTAAACTTTACAAAAACCAATTGCAACAATTTCGTATGAAAAGTACTACATGGCTACGCCTGGCCTTTATGATGTTTCTTGAATTCTTTATCTGGGGGGCATGGTTTGTCACCCTTGGCATATTCCTGGACAATAACCTCCACGCCAGCGGTTCACAAAGCGCGGCCGTATTCTCCACCCAGTCGTGGGGAGCCATTATTGCACCTTTCATCATCGGCCTTATTGCTGATCGCTACTTCAACGCAGAACGTATCTTAGGTGTTTTACATCTTGTGGGTGCATTGCTGATGTATCAGATGTACCAGTCGGAAGCCATTGGTTCCTTTTATCCATACGTCTTGTCTTATATGATTTTGTTCATGCCTACACTGGCTCTGGTGAACTCTATATCCTTTAACCAGATGCAGGATCCCGAAAAACAATTCTCCAGTATCCGGGTACTCGGCACCATCGGCTGGATTGTGGCCGGATTGTTTATCAGCTATGTTTTCATTTGGGATTCTAAAGAAGCTGTTGCAGGAGGCGCTATGAAATATACCTTTCTGATGGCCTCTGTAGCTTCACTGATTCTGGGATTATATAGTTTCACCCTTCCCAAAACTCCACCACGAATGGCGAAAGGCGCCACCACAAAAGTTTCTGACATCTTAGGCCTGGATGCACTGAAACTGCTGAAAGACAAAAACTTTGCAATCTTCTTTGCAGCCTCCATCCTGATTTGTATCCCTCTAGCATTTTATTATCAGTATGCCAGCCAGTATCTGTCAAATATTGATATTCCTAACCCGGCAGCCAAGATGAGTATTGGCCAGGCATCAGAAGTTATCTTCATGCTGCTCCTTCCTGTGTTCTTTAAACGATTCGGATTTAAAAATACCATTCTGATTGGGATGCTGGCCTGGACGATAAGGTATGCATTGTTTGCTTACGGAAACTCCGGAGACCTCGCTTTCATGATTATTCTGGGGATTGCGCTGCATGGTGTCTGCTACGATTTCTTCTTTGTTTCCGGCCAGATATATACTGACAAGAAAGCCGGCGAAAAATTCAAGAGTGCTGCGCAGGGGCTCATCACACTCGCCACCTATGGAGTGGGAATGCTTATTGGATTTCAGATTGCAGGAATCATCTTCGACACCTATACACTTGGAGAAAATTCATTCGACTGGAAGATGATCTGGATCATCCCTTCTGCAATAGCCCTGGTGGTTTTCCTGCTTTTCGCAGTTCTTTTCAATGAGAAAAACGAAAAAACAACTGAAATGAATTAGTTATGAAGTCAAAATACTCCAGACGTTCCGTACTTAAGAATATCACTCTGGGAAGTGGCGCCCTTTTTCTGGCCCCCGCCATGCCCATATCTGCCACCTGCAACGCCTTACTTTCTGAAGGCCCACTTAAGGGAAACATCAACCACTCAGTTTCTCAATGGACGTTCAGTTATTTATCTCTGGAAGATTTATGCAAAGCCGTAAAAGATATAGGCTTTAGTGCAATCGACCTTACCGGCCCTAAAGAGTGGCCCACGATGCAGCGATATGGCATCTACAGCTCTATGTGCTATACGCTTGGCGATAACAGTCTCTACAAGGGACTGAATAATCCGGAATATCACGACAAACTAATAAGGGAATATCTTGAGGTAATCCCAATGATGAAGAAGGCCGGATACAAAAACCTGATTTGCTTTAGTGGGGCACGCAAGGGAATGGATGATGAAACAGGGCTGAGAAATTGCCAGGCGGCTTTGGAAAAAATTCTTCCGGTAGCTGAAAAAAACGGAGTGACAATGGTGATGGAATTGCTCAACAGTAAACGCGATCACAAGGATTATATGTGCAACCACACTGTATGGGGAGTGGAACTGTGTAAGCGTATCGGCTCTGAAAACTTCAAACTACTTTACGATATATATCACATGCAGATTGAAGAAGGTGACGTCATACAGACTATCAGAGACTATCACCCGTATATCGCCCATTATCACACGGGAGGTGTACCAGGCAGAAACGAAATCAATAATTCGCAGGAGCTAAATTATCCTGCAATAATGAAGGCAATTCTGGCCACAGGTTTCAAAGGATATGTAGCACAGGAATTTGTTCCCACCTATCCTGACAAGCTCGATTCGCTCCGGGAGGCGATTAAGATTTGTGATGTTTAAGGAATAGACAGGCTCCTGCCTGCACGACAGTCAATAATTTCAATGTGTCTTTACTGGTGGATATTATTCTAATTCCACCTTCGCCACCTTGTTATATTTCAGTTTGAAATAAATCATTGTCAGCGACATTACCAGTACCACTGCATTGGTAAGCACAATCACCATATCATTTTTCAAAAAACCATACACTATCCACATCGTTTCGTTAATAGCCGCAATCAGAAACATATTTAACGATATATCTCTCGCTGATTTTTCCTTGTAGGTTTTTATCACCTGAGGCAGGAAAGTAAGTGTGGTAATAAACCCTGCACTGTAACCCAAAATATCTACTCCGCTCATTTTATTTTCTTTATTAGTATGAAATTTTTGATTGCTCCGCATTAGACTCCCGTTCACCTCAACCATTCTGTATTCTGCCCGCAAAGCAAATCTCAAAAATCAAATATAGTTATAGTGCAGTTCAGGCAAAAAATCATTTTATGTACGGGATAATCGGATGAAGAGTGCGTATTTGCGTAACTCCGGATTATACATATTATAAAATACACAAGGCGACTAAATTCAATATCTCCCTTGTCGTTTAATTATTCTTTTGCATACCTGTAAAATTAAAGACTGCTAATTCTCCGGAATCCAACAAAAAAATTTTACTTTCACTACATAGATTCTTTCCCTTAATCATAATTAAAATTAATGATAGCAATAATATTCTAAACCTAAACAGGAATTAACTATGGCTGAGAATACCTTTGATGCAATTGTGATTGGTTCGGGCATTTCCGGAGGATGGGCTGCAAAAGAATTAACTGAGAAAGGGCTGAAGACTATAATGCTCGAACGCGGTAAAAATATCGAGCACATAAAAGACTATGTCAACGCTACCAAAGGCCCCTGGGAGTTTCCTCACCGTGGTGGACGCACACAGAAAATGATAGAGGACTATCCTGTATTAAAAAGAGATTACCCACTCAATGAAACCAATCTCGACTGGTGGGCTGATGACAAAAAATGCCCTTACACCGAGATCAAACGTATGGACTGGTTTCGCGGATACCAGGTTGGCGGCCGCTCGTTGCTTTGGGGACGACACACCTACCGCTGGAGCGACTTTGACTTCGAAGCAAATGCAAAAGAAGGAATTGCTATCGACTGGCCTGTGAGATACAAAGACATTGAGCCCTGGTACACCTACGTGGAAAAATTTGCAGGCATTAGCGGTTCCAGAGAAAACCTGCCTCACCTTCCAGACAGTTTTTTCATGCCTGCCATGGAATTGAATTGTGTAGAAACCGACGTGGCCGCAAGAATAAAAAAACATTACAAAGAACAACGACACCTGATCCCCGCACGAATTGCCAATATTACACAGCCAATTCAAAACAGGGTAAACTGCCAGTACAGAAACAAATGCTGGCTGGGATGCCCGTTTGGCGCGTACTTCAGTACACAATCCAGCACCCTGCCCGCTGCAGTAGCTACGGGTAACCTAACATTGAGGCCATTCAGTATTGTCACACAAATCCTTTACGATAAAGATACCGGAAGGGCTAAAGGCGTGGAAGTATTAGATGCGGAGACCCGGCAGACTTACACCTACTATGCCAAGATCATATTTCTCAATGCCTCTACCTTTAACAGCACGTGGATACTGATGAATTCGGCTACGGACATCTGGCCCGAAGGGCTGGGCAGCAGTAGTGGCGAACTTGGGCATAACATCATGGACCACCATCTTGGAGTGGGCGCAGGCGGAAGTATTGAGGGCTATGAAGACAAATATTACTACGGTCGTAAACCCGCAGGATTTTATATCCCCAGATTCAGGAATATTTTCGGTGATAAAAGAAATTACCTCAGGGGATTCGGATATCAGGGATCGGCAAGCCGTCAGGGATGGGGTCGCGAAATAGCCGAAATGAATATCGGTGGTGCATTCAAAGATGCACTTAGCGAGCCCGGAGGCTGGACAATAGGCATGGGTGGGTTTGGCGAAATACTCCCCTATCACGAAAACAAAATGACAATCGACAAAAACAAGAAAGATGCCTGGGGACTCAATGTCATTGCTTTCGATGCAGAGTGGAAGGAGAACGAAAGAAAGATGAGAGAAGACATGAAAAACGATGCTATGGAAATGCTGGAAGCTTCCGGAGTTAAAAATGTGAGCGGATATGATGGGGACGGCACAATCGGAAGGGGAATTCACGAAATGGGAACGGCTCGTATGGGCCACGATCCCAAGACTTCTGTACTTAACAAGTGGAACCAGGTGTGGGATGCTCCCAATGTGTTCGTAACCGACGGATCATTTATGACCTCAGCCTCCTGTGTGAACCCATCACTAACTTATATGGCCTTCACTGCCCGCGCAGCCGATCATGCCGTCAGCGAATTAAAAAAGAGAAACCTTTAAATAATGCTATCTATGCCTGAGAAGAAAAACAGACTCACCCGAAGGAATTTTTTGAAAAACACTTCACTTACTGCTGCAGGGTTCATGATTGTACCCCGCCACGTGCTGGGAGGTAAAGGATACACTGCCCCAAGCGACAAACTAATTATAGCAGGAATCGGTGCAGGAGGAAAAGGACAAAGCGATATCGCCAATTTCTATAAGAGTGGCAAGGCCGAAATCGCCTTCCTGTGCGATGTGGATGACCGTATGGCAACCACCAGCAGAAAAAACTTTCCCAAAGCAAAATATTATAAAGACTGGCGCGAGCTGCTCGATAAGGAGCATAAAAACTTTGATGCCTGCTCTGTGTCCACGCCCGACCACACACATGCAGTGGCCACCCTTGGCGCTATGGAATTAGGGAAACATGTATATGTGCAAAAACCACTTACGCATGATGTGTATGAATCAAGAGTATTGGCAGCAGCAGCCAAACGATACAAGGTAGTAACCCAGATGGGCAATCAGGGAGCCAGTGGCGAAGGTGTGCGTCAATTGCGCGAATGGTATGATGCCGGTGTGATAGGCGATGTGCATACAGTGTATTGCTTTACCGACAGGCCGGTTTGGCCACAGGGAATTCCGTGGTCCAAAGTAACCGCACCTGTCCCCGCCGAATTAGACTGGGATCTTTGGCTTGGCACCGCTCCTTACAAAGACTACGTAAACAAACTGGTACCATTCAACTG
>JACFNA010000322.1 GCA_019455085.1 Chitinophagaceae bacterium | reverse complement strand
AATGGGCAAGGCGTAACACAAGATTACAAGCAAGCTAAATATTGGTACGAAAAAGCAGCTGAAAATGGGAATGCAATGGCTATGAAAAATTTGGGAGTTTTGTACGAAAATGGGCGAGGCGTAACACAAGATTACGAAAAAGCAAAATACTGGTATAAAAAAGGGTGTGATGCAGGCGATAATTCCTGTTGTGAAAAATTGAAGAATTTAGAATAATACCGCTATGATTCAGCCATTAAAAGGAAAAGAGGCCAAAGAATTATTGAATTGTATAAATAACAAAATCAATCCATCATGAAATATCTACTTTTAATACTCCTTCTATTTATTTCCCACTTTGGCCTTGCACAAAATCAAAGTGAATACACCGGCTTTTTGGAACAGGCCGTGCGGGCTGCCAAAGACAATGACGCTAAAAATTTTGAAGCCAACCTAAAGTATTTATCAGCTGCTTTAGAAAGAGACCATGTTTCCCCGGAAAGGCTGTCTGCCCAAAACAGAGGTGCACACGGATAATCCGAGAGTCTTTTTTAAGCCGGATAATCCCAGAATAGTATTGGTCGCCGTGCGGATTCAGCATCAGGCAGGCCTGTACAATATGCTGGATACTACAGCAGGCGGGGTAGCCAAACTGCTGTACAGCCGTGATTTCAGCAAGGCAGATTTTCAGGAGTGGGAAAAGGGGAATTTGCAGCGGGCGGTAATTTCACCCACGAGGCAGCACGTCTTCATGATGCCTGATGGTAATATGATTGACCTCGTTAAAAGAAAAAAATATGGGATTTTAAATACCGGGAGACCGGGGCGTCCAATGTTGTCTTTAGCGAAGATGGCACCCGACTCGCCATTCAACGGAAAGACCACTCCATTTCCATTCGTGATGTACAACGTGGAAAGGAGCTTTACCGGATACCTGCCCCACCAAAACAAATACAGGGCATGAAGGTGAGGCAAGTTCTGCCGCTGGCCGATATGCAGCATTGTTTCGTTTTCTATTGGAATGTTGATACGGGATTCGCAAAAGTACTGCTTTTAAAGGCTGATGGCAGTTATAATGAAGTTGCCTTTTAATTGACGCGGGGAGCCCACTCCTAAAGGGTTTGAAACCCAAAATCCGGCATTATCTTCTATAAATTGATTTATGTCTGGATTCAGTTTATTTTTTCGAAAATGGAATTTATCAATAGTTCCTGTAAGGGAGAATCTAAAGGAAAGCTATAGCCACCAAGACACGAAGGCACTAAGGGGCACGAAGGGTTTTTATTTGTGTCCTGATAGCTATCGGTTGCCTTTGTGGCAAGAAAGGAAGATGTTAGCCACCAGGACACGAAGGCACTAAGGGGCACTAAGTTCTTTTTCTTTGCGTCCCGATAGCTATCGGGATCGTGTCTTTGTGCCTTTGCGGCAAGAGAAATAAGATGTTAGCCACCAGGACACAACTAGTCCTCATTTGTAATGAGAATTGGTAAAAACAACTTATTACTTCTTTAGGCCAGCCGTTCCCTGATGGAAAATATGGCACCTGTCCGCGGAATATCGAAGGAGTCATTGAGCACAGTTATTATCATTTGGGCCAGATTTCCCTGATAAGAAAAATGATATCTCAAAGTGAATCGTAAATAACTACTGCCCCAAATTGAGCCTATGCGTCTTTGGATAACAATGATGCATATACGATAAACTACTTATTCCCTACAATTCAAAGTTCTTGCCACAGGGTATTATTTAATCGCCCCTTAGAAAGTTGTCCAGTCCAATGTGGATAAGGGTTTTATAACATGATATATGTATAATAATCTGCAAGGAAATGAATTCATAGTTCCAAAACCTTGCAGATTTTAATGCTTGTAAAATCAAAAAATCATTTACAAATGGGATTCTGCTCCACCTTTGAGGAGCAGCTAAGCCGTAAGCATCCACTTTACATTTTAGCCAACAATATCCAATGGCAGGTATTTGATGATGCTTTAAAGACTTGTACTGTTCCGATAATGGCAGACCCGCCAAACCTACACCCGCAAATTGAAAAAATTAAGTGCAGATCAGTGGTTTCGCAATCATCCCGGGAATAAGCATAATGCCTGCAAGGCAGATCGTAAGGTAAAAATCCCGATAGCTATCGGGACAG
>JACFNA010000321.1 GCA_019455085.1 Chitinophagaceae bacterium | reverse complement strand
GGTTTCAGACTTACTTAAAAATAAGAACCTGTATGGTGATCGAAAGAAATGACTTTAAAGAAATCAAAGAAGTTGTCGGACAACACCTCCGCTATGATACTACTGCCATTTTATTTCTTCCGAGAAATGGAATTAAAAAGAATGATCTGATCTTTTGTCCAGGCTATGAGGACATTCAGTTATTCAATCGGCATCACACATCCGACAGTGACAGCTATAAGACAATTGACGCGCATGCTCTCTTTCGTATAATGAATAAAGTTGAAAGAGGAGAACTGCAACCGAGAATTATAACGGAGCCTGATGACTCCCGAACACAATACTTTGATTTGGGGAGAATGGTAAGGGAACATGAACTGGTTGACCGGCTTCATCATAAAATGAAGCACGCGGATTGGTATTACGACTATTCGGATGACCGCAGGGTGTGGCTAAATGGTGTTACAGAAATACGAGGAATTAAGGAAGACTTGAAAGAGTTGAGCCAGTCATATGAAGGGAAGTATGCTGCCCATATATTATGGAAAACATATGTCCCGGAACACTCTGTAGCTAAACCTGATTTTTTACAATTAAAACATAATATCATGGATGAAAGTACATCAGCCTTCAATGAAGGCCAATTTAAAAAGCTGGGAATGCAGGAAGCATATACACCTGAATTAGTGGAGCAGATGAAGCAAGGTGTACCGTTTATTCAGCATCCATTTCCAAAAGGTTTTGAGGGTGATCAAACAAATAGCCTTATCCATCTCAAAAAGTCACCGGACAGTGACAAGTATTTTATCAACAAATTCGATTTGAATTTGCAAAAGGAAGGAGAAAAAAAAGCGATCAAGCAGACCTTTTATGTCAACAACACCAAAAAGAATGAACAGGAGACAGAAAATGGCCAAAAGCAAAAGTATAATCACAATTTTACGTTCAAGAGGGCGTATAATTTTACTGCCGGAAGGCCGGTATATCATGCAGATAGTCAATCATGGGAACAAATTGATCTCTCCAGGAAATTAGCAAGTGGCAACTATGCAACGCAACGTTTTGACAAGAACTATGGATTTGACCTGGGTAAGGTAATAGACAATTACTCTTTGGCTAATCCACAGTACAAATCCTCACTCATGGATTCACTTCAACGCGGAAATCTGCAAAAGGAAAAAATGGTTGATAAAAACGGTAAAGTCGACGATTTTTATCTTTCTCCAAGTATAAGGACCGGCTCTTTGAATATGTATGATAAGGACAAAAAACCAGTAGAGTTGGAAACCCAAATTGAACGGGCTCTGATCAGTAAAGAATTGGGCGAGAAATTGAAATTTTTTTTTTGAAAACAAGCAAACTCCAGAACAATCACAGAAGCAGGAGACAAAGCAGACTCCGGAGGGTAATACGAAGAAAAATTCTCAGAAACAGGAAGTTGAGAAACCTGAAAAAAAAAGAAGGCAACGGCAAAAAGCAGGATAGTTGATGAAATCAAGGGAATTACTTGAAGACTTTATGAGTATGGCAGGGGATGATCCCCGGATTGGCCCCTGTCATATAAGCCTGTATGTAGCTGCACTGCATTTTTTCCAAAAGCAAGGAGAGGTTAATCCTATATATATTTATTCCAGTGAACTAAGGAAACAGTCCAAAATTGTTTCAGTAAGATCTTACTACAGTTGTATGAGAGACCTGAAGCAATGGGGATATATTAAACTGGAACCTTCTTTCAATGCAGCAAAGGCCAGCGCTCTTTTTTTACAGCGGTTATAAAGACAGAAAAACAATCGTGCTTTTAATTCAGATTCTGCAGAAATTAAAATAAGAGATTGTGGGATGGTATCATTCCAAAAGAATGAGTTGGGATTCTCCTACTAAACCTTCATCGGCCTATCTGTAACGATGTTATATTGTTCTAAAACTCTGAATTATCAAAATCAAATCCTCAAAAGGTTTAAAACAGGAGTGGACATGGTATGTTAGGCTGTTGAACGCAAATGATCATGAGATGAAAGAAAATGTGATGATGGGGGTCAATACGATACAAACAATAGATTGTCTTGAAGGGCTAAAGGCGCTGCCCGATGGATTCATTCAGTGTTGCGTAACCAGCCCGCCTTACTGGAAGCAACGGAACTATGGGATCACGGGGCAAT
>JACFNA010000320.1 GCA_019455085.1 Chitinophagaceae bacterium | reverse complement strand
CACACAATTTCATTTTCTCCTCTTCATTCATCTGGCGACTCATCCATTTTTTCACTTCAGCCTCTGAACGGCCGTCTCGCTCAATGGTTCTTCTGATTCTGAGTGCTTCAGGAGCATACACCCCTATGACAAAGTCTAAATTCTTTTCAGCCCCGGATTCGAACAGGATGGCTGCCTCTTTCAATGAGTAGGGTGCCTTTTGTTGTTTCATCCAGTTTTCGGCGTCAGCAATGGTAGCAGGATGCACAATAGCGTTAATGAGCGCCCTGTTTTTTTCATCCTCCAGTACTTTAGAAGTTATAAAGGAACGGTTAAGTTCCGTTCCTTTATAACTCTCTTGTCCAAATAGTTTTACTATTGCCTCACGTATATTCTTATCAGTATTCATGAGCCTTCTGGCCGACTGATCTGCATTATATACCGGGACTCCCAGCAGTGAGAATATCTGTGCTACAGTGGTTTTTCCACTCCCGATTCCTCCGGTAATTCCTACGCGAAGCATTTAGGAGAAGTTATTTAATGGGCGCAGGTGTAGCTCCCATAGCCTTTTTCAATGCCTCTGTCATTTCCAGGCTGATGGCAGATTTTTCCATCTTAATATAGCTACCCGGATTTACTTCCAGCAAAAAGGTATTATCATCATTCACTTTATTAATGGTGCCATGGATACCTGAAATAGTAACCACCTTATCCCCTTTCTGCATATTTTGTATAAATAGCTTTTGCTGCTTTTGTTTCTTAGCCTGCGGCCTGATCATGAATAACCAGAACACCAGAATCATCAATCCGAGGAATACGAATTGGAATCCGCCTCCGCCACCCTGGCCACCTTCTCCTACCATTAAGAAAATTGTTGCTACGTTCATACTTGCGATTTTTTAATTATTGATTTTTTGGTTTTGAAAATTCTTTATTGAGGAGCTACTTCGCCCGAGATAACCAATACCGGAAACTCAGGTTCCGCATTTGAAGTAACATAAACTTCTTTATGGGTGGGGCCTACTCTGCCTTTGCTGTCGAATACTACTTTAATGTATGCGGTTTCACCCGGAGCAATAGGCTCTTCGGGGCGTTCCGGCACAGTGCAACCACAACTGGCAGAAGCAGAAGTCACAACCAAAGGCTGATCACCACTGTTTTTAAAACGAAAATTGTAAGTTACCTTCTCCCCTTCCACAACTTTTCCAAAATTAAAAGTTGTATCAATTACTTCAACGGTAGTTTTCACATTCCCCATCGGGATATTAGCTTCAGTCCGGCTTCCATTTCCGGGACGCTGATAACAACTGCCTGCTATGACTCCTGATGCGATAAGTATCAAAAGATATCTGTATTTCATTAGTATATTTTTTAAGTTTACTGATCCTTTAAAAATTTTCTTATGAATTTTATTTTGTGCTTCCAGATCCTTTAGGAGGTTGTCGAGAATTCCATTCACAAAGTGGCCGCTTTTTGAGGTGCTGTATTCCTTTGCAATTTCTATATATTCATTAAGCGTCACTTTAGTTGGAATAGTCTCAAAGTACAATAGTTCACTCAACCCCATTTTTAGAAGAATCATGTCCAGCACAGCGATTCTGTCAGCCTCCCAGTTTTTCAACTTTGGTTTGATCATTTCAAGTAGAAATTCATTCTTCTCCAACACGGTAGCCAGCAGTTCCGTCGCAAAATCCATCTTGTCTGTATCGGGCTTTTCAAGAAAATCAGCAGCTGAAGGCTTGGACAGCACTCCTTTAATAAGCGGAATTACAGCCTCCAAATCTGCATTCCAGTGGATGAACTTTTCTTCCCCATCTGAATTAAATGATTCGCTCTCAAGCATTTGATTTTCCAAAATCTGCTCCAGAATCTTTTTTTCACCTGCCCTGTCTCTTGCGGCAGCTGAAATATAGGATTGATACACTTCAGTATTTAAAAGCTCCATAAAGCTCTTGCGAACGGATTCTTCATCAATGAGATAAGGAATCTTAAATTTCTCTGAGGCTTTCCGGAATGTAGGATTTTGCAAGACTTCAGTTATAATCTGATTTTTAGCAATCCGGGTACTCACTGACAAGTCCTTTTGCGTCGGTAAATGTTTGTGCGCCTTCATTGAAGCGTATTTCTCGGAATACCGGCAGACAGCAATCAGGAACTCAAAAAAAT
>JACFNA010000319.1 GCA_019455085.1 Chitinophagaceae bacterium | reverse complement strand
TGATTACGCCACACCCAGTTATTCCTTGAAGTTTCAATGGTGGACATCCGCCCGCCTTGCGGAATTACAGAATTTATTGGAGAATTGGTGGCAAACCTGTTTCTCAGGAACCTGTAAAAGTAGGAGTCTTTAGAGCGGAATTCCTCACTTTTGTTCTTGGCAAATTCATACTCGCCTCCAGTAGAAAAGCGTAGGTTCTTTGTGATTTCAATATTGAAGCGTGCGAAACTGCGCACACTGTAATAATTCTGTGTGGTAAGGTTATCGTTAAGTTCGTCCAGAATATTGAATTTATAAGATTCGAACTGAGGCAATCCCTGAATTGCATTTAATACTTTGGGATTGATATGGAGTGGCCCCTGCATACCGGTTATTTCCACATAATCTCTATACACCTTGTTTCCGTCTTCATCTACGATCGTGGTATAAGGTTCCAGCATTGTGATATCCGCATAGCTTCTGTGGATACTCTTACTATAGTTATATTGAATGTCAGAACCCACGTCAAAAGAAAGCCATTGGTTTACCTCTTGAGAAGATTTGAGGTATCCTCTGATGTATTGATTCTTGTTGAACCTGTTCTGCTGTCCGTCATCAATATAATTTAGAGAGGCATAAGTGCTTTGATTTTTTCCGGAACTGTTGATCGAGAGGTTATAGTTTTGGCGGAGCGGAGTTTGCCATGCTATATCCATGTATTGCTGCCGGTAATCTGCCTGCCGCCAATTTGCTATTAATGCATCATAGGCTCCTTTGGTGATGTCGCCTCTCAGATAGTCTAACCGTGCATTTTGAAGAGGAGTGTAATAGTTGATACTATTGCTTGTAGTACCTGCTTCACCGATTCCTTTAAGCCTCTTGTCCAGAAAGTCCAGTTCATTAGTGTAGTTGTATCTTGTTACATCTCTGGCAATCACTGCCAGTTCATAATCAATAATATCGCTGGTAGAGGCATAGTGATAATCGCGCAGTGTAGGATTCTTCACCCATTTATAGTCGGACGTAAACTGTATTGAGGTTCTGTTTTCCGAAGTGAATTTTCCGCCTTTGGTGGTGATAACTATAACTCCATTTGCAGCTCTTACTCCATAAATAGAAGCTGCTGCAGCATCTTTCAATATTGTGAGCGATTCTATGTCGTTGACATTGATATTGTTCAATTGACGTTCTGTGGGCATTCCGTCAATTACCAATAAGGGTTCAGTGCCTACTCCGGCTGAAAATGTGGAAGTACCTCTTACCATTACATCACCTTTAAAGGTACTGAGCCCGGGGGCCTGGCCTTCCAATACTTCAGTAATGTTTGTAAACACCCGCTTTTCGATTTTGTCTTTTTGGATGATATCGAAGGCACCGGTAGCTCTTTCCTTTGGCAGTGTCTGATAGCCGGTATTGAGTTCAATAATGATTTCCTCCGCTACAGTTGATTTGGATCTTACGACAATGTTTCCCAGGTTCGTTCTTCCATCTACTTTTATTTCGATGGTTTCAATATTTACGCCGGAGATTACCAGGGTGGCGTTCTCATCAATGCCTGTAAGAGAGAAGTTCCCGTCGGCTCCGGCAGCAGTACCTCTATTTGAATTTTTTACAGTTACTGTGGCTGATGCTACAGGTTCCCCCTTTTCGTTTATGACCTTTCCGGTGACATTAATATTAGACAAATCAACTTCTGCCGGTTCATTTAGAAAGTCGAAATTGGACTTAGACTTTTGTTTAAGGACAATAGTCTTCCCAACAATAGTGTAAGTTAAGGGCTGATCTTTGAAGCACTGGTCCAGTGCTGCTGTGAGTGAGGCATCTTTGAGATGTATGTCAACCTTCTTTGAATTGCGAAGCCATTGGCTGTCATAGAAGAATACGTAGCCTGACTGCTTTTCAATTGATTTTAGGATGACCTTCAAAGTTTTGCCCTTTTCAGACAGGTTGATTTGAGCTGAACTTTTTGCGGAAACCTGCAAGCAGGCTGAAAGCATGAGAAGCGCTATCATTTTCATCGCAAGAATTGCTTTTTTGTATCTGGTAAGCTCTAAGCCTTTTGACGATAGTTTCCCGTCTTGGGCGAATGTTTTCTTCAAGATCCGAATTACAGAAGATTCGGTAGAAGCCACGGGAGCAAAACCAGATCCGGGTTGTTTAAAATACATATATTCGCATTTGAG
>JACFNA010000038.1:14692-20764 GCA_019455085.1 Chitinophagaceae bacterium | reverse complement strand
CATCCTGACATCAATTGTTATGTTTAGGCTTCTTCCTCTCCGACTGAGAACGATATCCGCGTGGCAATTCCTTGCGCGTTCCATACACAGCGCGAAAATGAATAATTAATCCCATTAGCCAGATTAGCAAAGGCCACACAGGCCAGGGAAAATATTTCCCTTCCGCTTTGGCATCAGCATCATGCCTTACCCACCAGATAAGCCAAAATATAACTGCCGAAACCAAAAAAAGCAACAGGTGCCACCTGAATACTTTTCTTGTTTTAGCATTATTCCAGTTTTGCTGCATATTGATTATTTTCTGCTTGTTCCAACAACCTCAAACAGTAGTCCTGCCCCCTACACACATGGATTAACCCCTCCACATATATAGTCAAATCTTTATATCACAGTCCCGTTTTCCAGTTTTCCACCACTTCGTGAAAAAAAATATATCCAATTTATTACAGATTGAATGAGCCGCCCTGTTCTGCCCGGACTACCCGATTCCCCCAATCGTCATTTTGTGATTTTCAAAAAATTTTTACTATTTCTAAATGCTCCCAAACGATTAATAAAAAACTCTAAATATTTTCAAAATCCGGTAGGACGAGAATAATTCAAACTTGTCACAAATATAATCTACCTTATGAAATAAAGTATTTTATTTCTAAATAATTAAGACGAGGCAGATTTTCCAAATACTCTATTAAATTATTGATTATCATATAATTATAAAGATATCCTTCAGAAATAAACAAGATGAATTAGAAAAAAATATTTATCTACATCCCACAAAAATTATTTGTTTATCTGTCTGAGAATTGTAATTTAGCAATAGAATTTAATGGGTTAGTAAGTAACAAGAGTCGATCTGGTATCGGCTCTTTTACTTTCGAAAACGGCCATGCAAATCTTCCTTAATTCGCATTATTTAATTTTCATCTGATGTTTTTCTTATGAATACCTAACGACAAATTCTATAACTCAAAAAGTAAATTCGGGCATCAGCACACTCCTGCTTATTTATAATTTTTCTATTTCATTATTTCTTTTCCTACCTATCATTTTCCTCCGGGTTTAGCATTTTATTCAAAGCTTTCCATTCAGTCTTATCCAAACGAAAGGCAATTGATGAATAGGGCTTTTATGCTTCTGCATAAGCCAGAGCATTCGAATGCTTTTGCAATAGTTGCATTCCCGGTAAAAGCTAAAGAACGAATGAACGCTTAAACAATTATTCCGAAAAAAAATTTCCAACCGCGTAGGGGTTTTTTCTGATTCTCAGTTTTAGTATCAGAGGAGCGACTAAAAACTCCCTGATTAATCACCTAAAACTTTGAACGATGCACACAGTAACTCAATCTCCCCAGGTTTATTCATTGCTGGACTCCCTGTCCCCAATATCTCTTGATGATATGGATGGTGTAAAATTACAGGACCGCATTGACAGCAAGTATGTAATATCTGTAAAAAGCCTTCCGCTCATTTTCAGGCACCTTCAAAATCGTTATTCCGTACTGGACATCGATGGGCGCAGGGCATTCAATTATGTCACCACGTACTTTGACACTACCGACTTCCAATTCTACAGAGACCATCACAACCGGCTTCCCGGCAGAATTAAAGTCCGCAGCAGGACATATACCGAAAGTAATCTTCACTTCTTCGAAATAAAAACTAAAACCAACCTCCGCACTAAGAAATACAGAGAAAAGCTGGCACAGATTCACACCGCGCTCTCTGACAAGCAATGCGAAAAAGTAAATTCTTTTTATCGTAAGGTGAGGCCATTTCGCTCTAAAGACGTTTCAAGCACCCTTGCACCGGCTCTTGTAAATACCTATACGAGAATCACACTGGTAAACAATGCGAGAACCGAACGCTGTACTATAGACCTGAACCTCGCCTTCAAGAACCCTTCTGGATCAGATGAAGTAATCAGGATGAATGACTTTGCGATCATAGAGCTAAAGCAATCCAAGGCCTCTCTAACAAATGGCATCGCAGCTTCACTCAGAGAATTACACATTCCTCCCTCAAGTATCAGCAAATATGTGGTAGGGCTAATCCGTATTCACCCGGAAATAAAGCATAACTACTTCAAACCTCTGTTACATAAACTCGAAAATATCAGTAAGTAAGACAAAATAGCCATCAATCCTCAAAACAAATAACAATGAAAAAGTCGATCCTTCTCACAATAGCTACACTCCTGCTGGGTATTACATCCGTAATGGCTCAGGACAGCAGTATTATCCCCAAACCTGTGCACGAATTTAACCTGCATGAGTTTGCCATACGCTTCACCATCAACATCGTCACAGCGCTCATTCTGGTACGTCTTATCTATTACACAAGACATCCCAATAAAGATTTCCTCTTTACGCTTATCCTCTTCAATTGTGTGAATTTTCTGATATGCTTCCTTCTGAGCGGCGCTAACCTTGAAGTAGGATTTGCATTTGGACTGTTTGCCATCTTTTCAATTATGAGGTACAGGACGGTTACTGTACCCATCAAGGAAATGGGTTACTTGTTTTTGTGTGTGGCCCTGGGCCTCATCAATTCCCTTGCTACTACACAGAACCACTATGCAGTGCTACTGGGTTCCAATGCGTTTGTCCTGATTTTTGCATTTATCATGGAGAACTTTACTAAGGCTAACCCCGAAGCTGATACCGGCGAAAAGAAAGTAAAGAATATCAAAAACATCAACAATATCAATAATATCAACAATATCACTAATGGCTACAGCGATGAGTTCTCCAGACAAATTATCTACGAGAGAATTGACCTCATCCGTCCGGAGATGCGCAACGAAATGATTGCTGATCTGCGCAACCGCACAGGCTTGCCTATAGAATCGGTAGATGTGCTCAGTATCGACCTGATGCACGATACTGCACAGGTGAGAGCATTTTTTGGAAAGAAAGAAACGCCTGTAGCAACTAATGGAATAGAAAAATAACCCCACACAATCACAAACAAATTCTTCAACAAACCCCACCTAAACAAAATTGAAAATGAAAACAAATATCATAGCCCTGATTGTTACAGCACTGTTGCTGTCTGGCATTCAAACGCAGGCTCAATACATCAGTGATATTGAAGCGCGGCCCAGCATCTCATTAGAGTTTAAACCTCTCAGGAACTTGTCTATTTCAGGTACCTACTACGTTTATCTGAACGACAACATGAGCAGATACAAGAAATCTGTTATTGCAGGAGAAATCGGATACAAGATTAACTCCTGGCTTAAAACCGGTGGTGAATATCGTTATGGAATGAGCGATAATGGTACCCACTACAACGAGATAAGATATGACCTGACTTTCAAAGGGGATATTTCAAAAAGGCTCGAGATAAAATACAGGCCCATGCTACAGCTGGAGTTTGGCTCGCTCAACAAAGACCACCTTGCAGTAAACCCAATGGAATACTTCTGGGCAAACCGTGTAACCCTCAGCTATCAAATTTCAAAGAAGGCAGACATATATGTGTTCTCAGAGAATTATCAGGAAATCGATCATGGCAGAATGGGTTTTGACAAGCAAAAGAGCGCCATTGGCACAAAACTAAAAGTAGGAAACCGTAGCAAAATTGACTTCCGGGTAGATCTGATTAACAAGAAAAAGGGAAAAAATGAACTACGCCCCTGCCTGAACTATGCCATCACAATCGGAGGTAAAAAGAAGAAATAAATATCGAAACAACCAGCAGGGTTCCAGGCGCTTCAAGCCAAAAACAGAAAAATGCACATCTGCCGGGAGTTGATCAAATTAAAATAACTACGCTAATTGATAAACATGAAATTATTCACCCTGAAAAATATAATTTTGACTGAAAGCAGATTACCGATAAGCGCAGTATGCCCGAGGTTAACGAATCATTATATCAGCACTTTCAGAAGGTCTTTGAACAACACTATAATGCATTGTGTAATTATGCACTTAGCTTCACCAAAGACCCTGCTACCAGTGAGGATATTGTCCAGGAGGTATTCATCAGAATATGGGAGAAGAAGAAGGAGATGATTCATTCTGAAACTATACGGTTCTATCTCTTCACAGCAGTCAGGAATAATTGCCTGACCTACCTTCAGAAAGAAAAAAAATCAGCTACAGTAGCGCTTAATGAAAATAGTGTTCCGGAGGAAACCACAGGGGTAGCGGAACATAACGAAAACTCAAAGGACTATAAGAAGCACCTGCGCCATGCAATAGCACAATTGCCTCCAAAATGCAGGGAAGTGTTTTTGCTCAGCCGCCTGAGTCAACAATCTTATAAAGAGATTGCAGAAAGTCTGGACATTTCGGTAAAGACGGTTGAAAACCAAATAGGTAAAGCGCTTAAAATTATCAGAGAATACGTGAAAGATCAAAAAGTACTACTACTTGCCATAGCGATATTAATAAACCTGCTAACAGGCTAAAATAAAAACTGTCTAATGCAATAGTAAAAAAATACAAGCGGTACAATGGAGTTGAACGAAAACATAATGCAATTAATAATCAGGTCGCTAAACCGGGAGGCCTCTGCAGAAGAACATGCTGAATTAGAAGCATGGATCAATGAGAGTGCATCCAACAGGCAGGAGTATGAAGTGTACCGTAAATTATGGGAAGATAGTGCGACAATGGTTGCCGATCACGACTTTGACACTGCCGCTGCATGGAACGAGGTTCAAAAAAAAATACAGCATACACCTGCTGAGGTTATTTCAATCAGAAGAGGCACTTTATATTCATTCAGGAAAATGGCAGTAGCAGCAGCTATTCTAATTTTCATTTTAGCGGGGGCTTATTACATTTTCTTTTCAGGCCCTTCATCAGAATGGGAAACCATAGCGGCCAACGATAGCAATAAGCGGATTGCTTTGCCTGACGGATCCGTGGTGCTATTGAGAAAAGGCAGTTCACTGAGCTATGCAAATGACTATGGTAATAAAGACCGACGTATCAGGTTGGCAGGCGAAGGCTATTTTCAGGTAGAGCCTAACCCACAAAAGCCATTCAGAATATCTACCTCCCACGCACTTGTAGAAGTCCTGGGCACTTCATTTCTGGTAAAAACCAATGAAACCTCAGACCAGGTGGTTGTCAATACCGGTCGCGTAAAATTCGCAGAACTAAATGACACTTCGGTAAATGTGATTCTGACGAAAGGACAAAAGGCAGCGCTCACGCACAGTAAGTTTGTCAGAGATACTGTATTGAACAACAACTACCTTGCATGGGAAAGTGCAACACTCACTTTTCATAATACACCACTAAGACAAGCAGTAGAAGATATCAGCAGTTATTATCAGGTACCTATTCAACTAACAGAAGAAGTGGCACAAAAAGCTGACTCCATAACTATAAAAGCGGAATTCAGAAACCAGACTATAGATCAGGTAATGGACGAAATACAACTGATGACCGGTTTGAAGATTACCAGGGAAAATGGGAACTTCACCATAAGCGAATAAGTTGTATCCGGAATCGAATGCCTTTTTTTTCAACATTCACTCTACTCAATGAAAGTATATTTCATCATATCCCTCTTATTAGCAATTATCAGCATCAGCCCTCTCAATGCTCAAAAGAGGTCCTTACTTGCCCATTCGTTTGTGCCTGATATAAAGAAGGGCACTGTCATCCAATTTCTGGAAAACTTAAACACACATAGCGGGGTCGTGATCGAATATGCCTCAAACAGCATTGAGGGCAGCAGGACGGTGACACTAGATGGTAGTGAGTCATCGGTAGGCGCTGTGCTTCAGAAAGTGCTACAAGGTCAACATGCCAGGCTCCTGGAGAAAAACAACAAACTGATTCTTGTAAAATCTGCCACTCTGATAGATACAGATGCGCTCGTTCCGCTTTACACCTTCTATGGATTTGTCAGAGCAGCTAATAGCCGGGAGCCTATGGCCGGCGCCACTATCATTGATCCCATTACCCAAAGGGGGATTGCCACTAACCCGTATGGATTTTTTAGTATTATGCTGCCTGAAGGCAGACATCGAATAGAAATTTCACATGTGGGTTACACTCCGGAGGTGCTGGATGTGGTATTGAAAAAGAATACCAGAGCAGAAATAACCCT
>JACFNA010000038.1:0-14682 GCA_019455085.1 Chitinophagaceae bacterium | reverse complement strand
GGCAATCTGTTGATGAAGACAAGTGGCAACAGGATTGATCACCGCAAGGGTGAAAACTATAATTACCTGCTGGGAGAAAATGATCCACTTCGCAACACCTACCTGCTGCCGGGTGTGCAACACATTCCTTCATCCTTCTCGGGTTTATTTGTCAGAGGAGGAGGGCCTGAGGAAAATCTCTTCCTGATGGATGGCAACCTGGTTTATAACCCTACGCACATGCTGGGTGCGCTGTCTATCATCAACCAGACATCCGTAAAGTCAATGCAATTATTCAAGAGTGATTTCCCTTCAAAGTATTCAGGGGCTATTTCCTCTGTTATAGATATTCACACTAAGGATGGCAATATGGAAAAGTGGCAGGGCGAAGCGAATACAGGCACCCTCTCCGGCTCATTTACCATAGAAGGGCCTGTGGTCAAAGACCAAACTGCTATTATGGCTTCCTTTCGCCATAGCTGGAAATCTCCCATACTCACCACATTTAACAAGGGGCTGGATCCTAATTTCTATGATGCACATTTCAAGGTCACGCAATTAATAAATAAGAATAATAAGCTCATGGCCAGTTTTTACAATGGCCGTGATATTCTGGGCAAAACAATTTCTAATACAGAAAATCTGAACAAATGGGGAAATCTCATAGGCTCCCTTGCATGGAACAAAGTCATCAGTAGCCGCTCTTTTATTAATACTTCCATCAACATGAGCCGCTACCACAACCTGGGTGCTTATAAGTACACGCTATTCGAGGAAGACAATGACGATGATGAAGATAATGACATTGAATTGGAATCAGGTTCGGTAGGTACATTCACTTCTACAGAACAGTATAATATTAAATCGCAGGCTGAAATATTTCTAAATCACAAAACCAAACTAAATGCAGGTGTTGAATTGGGGCATACCATCATAAAACCGTTTGAAACAAAATTTTCTGAGGAAATTGATGACAATGAGAATAACTACAACACCTTTGAACCACTACCTTTCGATGAACTATCTGCTTACGGTGAAGCAGAAATGAGAATTGGAAGTAAATTCTTTATCCGCCCGGGGCTCCATGTATCGGCCTATCGTTTCAAAAACTATGAACATCTTTCTTTTCAACCACGAATCTTCGCTTCATACAAACCAGCTACTCACCACCAGATATTCGGATCATTCAGCCGCATGACTCAGTACCTGCATCTCGTTACCAATCCCTATCTCAATACCAATGCAGATATCTGGGTGCCCAGTACTTCCAAACTACTGCCGGAGCAGAGTGACTCATATAACCTGGGCTATCGTTTTGATCATTCCGGCGGATGGAAGGTTTCTGTAGAAGGTTATTGGAAAGAACTCCGGAATGTAACCAACTATGTAGAAGGAAAAAGCTATTTTGTCAACGACGAAAACTGGGAGCAAAATGTGAGCTCAGGCAAAGGATGGGCATACGGCACTGAATGGACGATACAAAAACCAGGAGGTAAACCGTCCTTTCTGGCCACATATACACTCGCATGGAGTTGGAGACAATTCGAAGGAATCAACGAGGGCGCTAAATTTCCTTACAAATACGATCGCCGCCATTCACTGAACGCAGGAGTCGGTTATCAAATTAATAAAAGAATTGATTGCTCTGCCCTTTGGTCTTTCTCCACAGGAGATGTATTCTCCATGCCCGACTACCTGTATCCCGATTTTGACAACACCCGGCAGATTACCAATCCGGCAGATTTGCTCAAAGATTACAGATTTGTATATCACTACTCGAAATACAATCAGTATCGCACATCTCCCTATCACAGACTGGATGCGGCTATTAACTACCGGACAAACCCCTCAAAAAACAATCAGTTCTTAGTAACTGCAGGAGTATATAATATTTACGGATCTCCCGATCAATATATATATGAGATGAAGGGCACACTGAAAAGCAAAAGTATGATTGCTGAAAACAGCTTTGCAAGTTTTGGAATGACCCCCTATTTGTCTGTCACCTATAAATTCTAGCCCGCACATGAAAAACTCATCATTAAATAACAATTCAAAACGCCATACCATCCCATCGGCATGGATCGTGCTCATACTAATATTAATAACGATTTCCTGTACCGACAAACCGCTTTATCCATTACCACAAGAAAACAAATTGGTAATACTGGCCGAACTTACTGCAGGCGACTCCATCCAGGTACCTGTCACAGCCAGCCTGATAGCGGGAGGCGGAAATAATATCAGTTTTGAAAAAGTAAACGATGCCCTTGTCTCGCTTTCAGAACAGGGCGGAGGTGTGATGCAGCTTTTGCCTAACACTGCTCCGTGGTTTACCGATCTGCCATCGGGAATGTACACCCATCCCCATAAAATAAAACCAAATACCGGTTATGTCCTGAGAGCTGAGCATCCTTTTATGGCACTGCGACTGCTTCTGTTTTCGTCCCACAAGCATTCAGTGTGACCAACGTTTCTACTGATGAGAGTTCCTTCATGGGAAGAGAAGTGCTCAGGTTTACGTTCAATATCTCGGACCCTGCACAGGAAAAAAATTACTACCTTTTTGAAGCCGTCAAGCAACTGGTAAAAGTGGCTCACTACTTTTACTGGCAGGGAGTAAAATATGACTATGACACACAGGCCGGAAAAGATTTATTTGAACAACTGGAAGACGAAGATGAAGAGGTGACTTTAATTACAGATACCATTCCCACCCATCAGTTCCTGAGGCTTGGCCTGTTTGCAACCGACCCTGGTTCAGACAACAAAACCATAGGAAATATGGACAGCAGTTTCAACCGAATTTTTATGACTGATACCCTGTTTAACGGGCAATCGTATCCCACTTCCTTTGCTATTGCCACTACCCTGTTCACATCTGCTACTCCTGAACAAAAAGGGATAATATTGGTGAGTGTAAAATCTGTCAGCAAGGAATTCTATGACTACCTGCAGCAATACGAAAAATATAAAAACGATTTCGGAAAAATGCCTGTCAACCAACTGTCTTTCCCCACAGAAAACATTCAAAACGGAATTGGCAAATTGGGCGCCTCCTTCAAGAATGAATGGAAATTGTATTACGACGATTTGGAGTAAGATTATTTCTTCAGCCTGCAGTTCTTATTGAAACCTGCCATTGGTCACCCGAAAAATAACACAGGAGAAAACTACAGATAGCTTAATTTGCCAGTTAATCAATGAATCTGTGGCATGGCTAAGATAAAGACTGCTTTCTTCTGTTCTAATTGTGGCCACGAAAGTGCAAAATGGATGGGTAAATGTCCTCAATGCGGGGAGTGGAACACCTATGTCGAAGAAATCATCTCAAAAGGTGACGACAAGGTAAAGAATGAATGGAATGATTATTCGGAAGATAAAAAACGGAAGGTTGTAACACTTAATGAAATACAATCCGACAAGACAGAGAGGCTGATTACCCACGACGAGGAGCTCAACCGTGTACTGGGTGGTGGCATTGTACCGGGGAGTGTAGTGTTGGTGGCCGGTGAACCGGGGATCGGAAAGTCCACCCTCTTTCTGCAGGCTGCCGGGCAGATGCAGGGACTCAAGACACTATACATAAGCGGTGAGGAAAGTGAACAGCAAATTAAGATGCGCGCCGAAAGATTACAAATCAATAATGAAGACTTTTATCTGCTCACCGAAACCAATACACAGGAAATCTTTAAGGAGATTAAGAAGCTTCGTCCTCAGTTGGTAATTGTGGATTCGATTCAGACCTTACATACTGCGTTCATCGAATCATCTGCCGGAAGCATTTCTCAGATACGCGAATGTGCAGGCGAGTTTCAGCGTTTCGCCAAGGAGACAGGCACTCCTGTTTTTCTGATAGGGCATATCACTAAAGATGGCAGTATTGCGGGGCCCAAACTTTTGGAACATACAGTGGATACCGTGTTGCAGTTTGAAGGCGACCGGCATTATACATACAGAATCCTGCGCACACTCAAAAACCGTTTTGGAAGCACATCTGAAATCGGGATTTATGAAATGAGTGGCCAGGGGATGAGGCAGGTAACTAATCCTTCAGAAATTCTGATCACACAACGGGAGGAGCCATTGAGTGGTGTGGCAATCGCAGCTACCATCGAAGGCATCAGGCCGCTGCTCATTGAAGTACAGGCTTTGGTTACACCCAGTGTTTATGGTACGCCGCAGCGTACTCACAGCGGATTCGATATTCGCAGACTGCAATTGCTGCTTGCCGTATTAGAGAAGCGAGGCGGATTTCAGTTGGGCAATAAAGATGTGTTCATAAATATTGCAGGCGGAATCAAACTTGATGATCCTTCGCTCGACCTGGCAATTCTCAGTGCACTACTCAGCTCATACGAAGACATCCCTTTGTCTCCACAAATATGCTTCTCAGGCGAGGTAGGGTTAAGCGGAGAAATAAGAGCGGTGAACCGTATCGAGCAGCGCGTGTCAGAAGCAGAAAAATTAGGTTTTAGTAAGATCGTCATCAGCAAGTACAACGAAAAGTCAATCACAAAAAAGAAACACCACATAGAGATTGTCACCCTTTCAAAAATTGAAGAACTGTATCGTTATTTATTTTAATGATGGCCCTGCAATTTTTTCAATCGCTGATTCAACTATTCTATCCGCGAATATGTCCCGGATGCGGTAGTGATGCTATTGGAAAAGGCGAATCCCTCTGCCTACGTTGTCTTTCAGACCTTCCATATACCTTTTATAATCAATCGGCTGATAATAAGATGGCACAAATGTTTTATGGGAGAATCAAAATTGAATCTGCCATGAGTCTTTTATACTTTTCCAAACATTCTCTCGTACAAAATATCATGCACGAATTCAAGTACAATGGAGGCAGGGAATTGGGAATGTTTCTGGGCAACTTAATGGGCAAGGCTATAAATGAAAGTGAGCTGTTCAGGAGATGTGAGGTGCTTGTTCCTTTGCCACTCCATGCATCAAAAGAAAAGAAGCGTGGTTATAATCAATCTGAGATACTGTGCAGGGGTATTCAATCTATCACCGGACAGGCACTTTCCGTAAAAAATGTAATCCGCACTACACCCACTGAATCACAAACGCATAAACACCGGACTGAACGGTGGGACAATGTGGAAGGCACCTTTAAGGTTTCAAACCCTGATGCACTCCGTGGGAAACACGTACTTCTTGTGGACGATGTAGTCACTACAGGATCTACTCTGGAGGCATGTGCTGACGCAATTCTTCACCTGGGACAATCTACAAAAGTAAGTGTGGCCACTCTTGCTGTAGCCTCCAAATAAAAAAGTGAAGCGCCTGGAAGGCAACTTCACTTCAATACATTTCGAACGAGGAATTTCCTATCGGGTAATACCCATCTTTGCTTCAATAGAAAGCGTAGCATGAGGTACCGCGCGAAGACGTGCCTTATCAATCAGCTTTCCGGTTACGCGGCAGATCCCGTATGTCTTATTCTGAATACGCACTAATGCTTTTTCCAGATGATCTATAAAACTAATCTGGCGGCTGGCCATTTGTGCCAACTGCTCTCTCTCCATGCTCAGGCTGCCATCTTCCATGGTCATATAGCGGCTCTCGCTCTCATCCCCACCCATTTGATCCTTCCTTGTGATAAGCCCCTGCAGATAGGCCAATTCTTTCTTTGCAGAATTCAACTTCCGCTCGATAAGATCCTTAAACTCCTGCAAGTCAGAATCGCTATAACGGACTGTGGGCCCTACAGGTCTTTCTTCTGTAGCATCTAAAATAGATTTTCCGGGATGGTATTCTCTAACGCGGTCGGTAGTCGTCTTAGGCGCCACAAAATCTTTCAATTTCGCTGCCTTGCTTTCTTTCGCTTTCTTTTCTTTTGCTTTCTTCTCTTCCATAGCCTTTTTGAGCATTTCCTGATGCGTCGGCTTCGACTCATTTTCATGGCTCTTGGTATGTGCAGCTTTCTTCACCACAACCTTCTCCACAGCCTTCTCGGCAACCACCTTTTTAACCGGTGTAGCCTTAGCCTTCGTCTCTTTCTTCGCAGGCTCTGATTTCTTAGTACTCAATTTAACTGGTGTTTTAGGGTTAGACTTTTTCGGTGCGGGTTTCTTTGCTTCCACTTTCTTTGCAACAGCTTTTGCCGGCACCGATTTCTTTACTGCAGCCTTTTTAGGTGCTGCTGCCTTCTTTACAGCTGCCTTCTTTGCTGCTACTTTTTTAGCAGGAGCAGCCTTAGCTACAGCCTTCTTAGGTGCTGATTTTTTAACCGCAGCTTTTGCAGTCGCCTTCTTTACAGGAGCCTTAGCCGCTGGCTTTGCTTTTCCGGTGCTCTTTTTTGTGGCAGGTGCTGCCTTCTTTTTAGTAGTAGCCATAATAAAGGTTTGCTAGATTTTATTAATTTTCACTGTCAGAATGTCATCATTTACCTCAATCTCCTCACCATCAACCAGTTCGGGAACAAAATCAATCTGACGAGCTAAAATTTCGGCGCAAATATACTCATTAAAATCACTAATTATATCTTTCACATCATTTTTCTCCTGTACAATTAGGACAATTTTATCAGTTATTTCCAGCTTATGCACTTTCCTCAAATTTTGTACTCGGTTTACCAGTTCCCTGCTGTATCCTTCACTCCTCAATTCGTCCGTTAATTCCAGATCTAAGGCTACCGTAAGAGGGCCTTTAATGGCAATTTCGTAACCCTGAATTTCATTAGTTGAGAGTTCCACATCTTCTGCTGTTATATATACCGGTTCCTCGCCTTTTTCCTTATAATCCGGGTTTAGTACCAAACGGCCATTGACAACTTCACTAATCTGTTCATTATCCAACTGCTGTATTTTTTCTGCTGCCCACTTCATCCTGGCCCCAAGCCTTTTTCCAAGAGTTTTGAAGTTTGCCTTTGCCTTCTTTCTGATGAAATCATTGTTCACCGGGAGCAGTTCCACCTCCTTGATATTAGTCTCTGATTTTATGATGGGGATACCTCCTGCCAATTGTTGTTCAAACTCTTCTCCGAGTGAAGGGATAATAACCTTCTGAAGCGGCTGCCTTACCTTGATATTCACCTTTTTTCTCAGTGACAATATCAGGGAAGATATATCCTGGGCAAGGGTCATCCTTGCTTCCAGCCCCCTGTCAATCACTTTGCTTTCTGCTACCGGAAAATCTGCAAGATGTACAGAGGTAGCCCCTCCTTCGTTTCCGTCGTTCAAATTCCTGAAAATCCAATCGGCAAAGAAAGGCGCAATCGGTGCCATGAGTTTGCTTACAGTCGTAAGGCATTCAAACAATGTCTGATAAGCGGCTATTTTATCCTGCACATCCTCCGGATTCGCTACTCCGTTTTCAGCACGTGCCGGCTTCCAGAACCGCCTCCTGCAAAGCCTTACATACCAGTTGCTCAGTTCATCGTTGACAAACTTCTCTATGGCTCTTCCTGCCACTGTTGGTTCATAATCATCCAGGCTCTGTGTCACCTCTGCCACCAAGGAGTTGAGTGCCGACAAAATCCAGCGATCCATCTCCGGCCTGTCGCTCACCTCCACCAGCTCGTATTGATTATGGACCCCGTCGACATTCGCATAGAGGGCAAAAAACTGATACGTATTATATAGTGTGCCAAAGAATTTGCGCTGCACTTCCCTGATGCCTTCTATATCAAACCGCAGACTGTCCCACGGGCTGGCATTCGTGATCAGATACCATCTGGTAGCATCCGGGCCAAACTCTGCAAGCGTTGTAAAAGGGTCAATTGCATTACCCAGGCGTTTGCTCATCTTGTTCCCATTCTTATCCAATACCAGTCCATTACTCACCACTGTCTTATATGCTACGCTATCAAATAACAGTGCCCCCAGCACATGAAGGGTGTAGAACCACCCACGAGTCTGATCCACTCCTTCGGCAATAAAATCGGCAGGAAAATTCTTTTCAAAAACATCTTTATTCTCAAATGGAAAATGCCATTGTGCATAAGGCATAGCCCCACTATCAAACCATACATCTATCAGGTCGGGCACCCTTTTCATAGGGTTTCCCTGCGGAGAGCAAAGCACAATCTCATCTACAAAAGGTTTGTGCAGGTCACCGGTTATTCTGTTGATATATGCTTCTTTACTTTCTCCATTTGTTTTTATGAAACCCTTGTCAAACGCTTTACCTATCTCTACTGTCAGTTCTTCAACTGAACCAATGCAAAGTTCCTCCGATCCATCCTCTGTTCTCCATACGGGTAAAGGTGTCCCCCAGAAACGGCTTCTGCTAAGATTCCAGTCCACCATATTCTCCAGCCAGTTTCCAAAGCGGCCTGTGCCGGTAGATGCGGGCTTCCAGTTAATCGTCTTGTTCAGCTCTATCATACGCTCCTTTGCGGCAGTAGTCCGGATAAACCACGCTTCCAACGGATAATAAATGACAGGCTTATCCGTACGCCAGCAATGAGGATAATTGTGTTCGTATTTCTCAATCTTAAATGCCCTTCCCTCCAGTTTCAGTTTAACAGCAATGTCCACATTGACGTCCTGATAATCTTTTTCATCCTTGTAATCCTTCACATACCTCCCGGAGAATTCCCCTACTCCGTCCACAAACTTTCCTTCCTTGTCCACAAGCGTGAGAATCCCCAGATTATGAAGCTTACCCACCCTGAAGTCGTCTGCCCCAAATGCAGGTGCAGTATGTACGATTCCGGTCCCATCTTCGGTTGTTACAAAATCTCCGGTTATTATTTTAAAAGGCGATGCACCGGGTGTACCCTCCTGTATCTTCGCCAGCGTATTTGCTTCTGACGGTAATAGTTGTTCGTACCTTAATCCTTCTAATTCAGATCCCTTAAAGGTTTTCAATACCTTCCATGGAATTACCTTATCCCCTGTCTTGTATTCTTCAAACGACAGGCCCTCGGCTTCCGGCTTCAGATATTGGTGGATTAGCGGTTGTGCCAAAACAATATTTACATACTCTCCGGTATAGGGATTAAATGTGGCTACCAGGCAGTAATCGATATCCTTCCCGACTGTAAGCCCAAGATTTGATGGAAGCGTCCAGGGAGTGGTTGTCCACGCGAGATAATAAATATCAGCAGTGCTGCCCTCAAAGAGCGAGGCCGACTGATCGTCACGAACGGCTTTAAACATGGCTACCGCACTGGTATCCTTCACATCCTTATAGGTTCCCGGTTGGTTTAGTTCGTGCGAACTCAGTCCTGTACCTGCAGCCGGAGAATAAGGTTGAATGCTGACGCTCTGGTACAGCAGGTTCTTATCATAAAGTTGTTTCAGGCACCACCAAAGCGACTCGATATAATTATTCTCAAAGGTGATATAAGGATTATTCAGATCCACCCAATACCCCATCTTACGAGTCAGTTCATCCCACTTATCCTTATACTTCAATACCTCCCTACGGCAGGTAGCATTATATTCTTCCACAGAAATCTTCTTCCCGATATCTTCCTTAGTAATCCCGAGCAGTTTCTCTACTCCCAATTCCACCGGCAGGCCGTGGGTATCCCATCCGCCTTTTCGGTTTACCTGATATCCCCTCATCGTCTTATAGCGGCAGACAAGATCTTTGAGTGTCCTTGAAATAACGTGATGAATACCGGGCATGCCATTCGCACTTGGAGGCCCTTCGAAGAAAACAAAAGGTTGTTTTCCATCTCTTTCCGTTATGCTTTTTTCAAAGACCTTTTCCTTTTCCCAGAAGTTCAGGACATCATCAGCTATTGTAGTCAGGCTCAACTGTTGATATTCAGGATATCTTTTCTCCATTTTCCAATCTCTTTATAAAATAAAAGTTTGCAAAGTTACTTAAAAATAAAGGGAATTTTCACGATTAGCAGTGGGTTCCATACCACCGGAGGCCGCTCTTAACGACTCCGGAAGCCTGTTAATCAAAGAGCCTTCAATTCAAATCTTCACAGCTTGGCAATTACCTAAATACAGTATCCTCGTATTTTTTTTACTTACCCTTTTTGCATAACCCTCTTAAATCCGGATTTTTCTTATTTTTCGAAATCAGATTGGCTTATACCCAACATTGGAAGTTTAATAATTCAAAATATTCAGTTTGGGCACTTCAATTAGTACAGACTGAAAATTAACTTTCTAAAACTATCAAAATGAAACTCAGCTTAAAGTTTTTCCCGATTAAGGACCTGTTCTATTCCATATTTCCCACTGTGGGAACCTATGGCGGATATATCAACGACATCACCCCCAATTTGTTCCCCAGCCTCTGGGTAGCCATTTGCGTCGGGCTTTTAGGTTCCATATTGTTGGCGATCTTCTTCTATTTTGACAATGTAAGATCATACAAGAAGTCCCTGGCTGAAATATTGGCAATAGGTTATTTCATGAATTTTACCGGGAGGCTGGGCAAATTACTCAAGACCAAACGTCCCATTGAATTTTCTTTTCCCAATGAGACTATGAATATCACGTCAGACAAGATTTCGGTAGAAATAGGGCTTCCTGAAAATCTGAATTCCTTAATAAAATATGCAGATCAGGTGGAGCAGCACACTGATATTGTCTATGTAAGAGAACTCTCCATGAGTGAGCCTTTCTGGCTACGTGCCAGAAAGGAAAATGAACACCTGGTTATTTTTGAATTCCCAAGAACTTTGTTTTCCCTGTCAAAATATTTACAAAAAGATTTCTCCAATCAGGAAAGCGCTGCCAGAAATTCAAAAAGGATCTATTCCTTTTTCAACAAAAAGATCGAACAGCTAAGAATTGAATATTCCAATGAGATTTCCGGCGAAAGGCTGAATTTTAAGAGTATATGAGATATGTCGGATGGAAAAATA
Source organism: Chitinophagaceae bacterium (assembly GCA_019455085.1). Lineage (GTDB taxonomy): Bacteria > Bacteroidota > Bacteroidia > Chitinophagales > Chitinophagaceae > Ginsengibacter. The sequence continues at coordinate 3,905 of JACFNA010000038.1, read as the reverse complement.
ATCGTAGCTGGGGGGGGATCAGGAGGGGGAATCATTTAATGGCCTTCGTTGATGCAGAATGGCATCCAAAAAATCCTTCACGCCGTGTGTGAGCGGTTTTTAAGTCCGATACCTGCGCTCGAGCAAACTCGGGATTACCTGCGGTGATCCCGTTTGGAGGGGGCTAAAATAAAAAAAGCCATCACGCTACGCGTGATTGGTTTTTAAGTCCGATACCTGCGCATGAGTACACTCGGGGATTACCTGCGGTGATCCCGTTTGGAGGGGCTAAAATCAAAAAAGCCTGCACGCTGCGCGTGATGGGTTTTTAAGTCAGATACCTGCGCCCGAGTACTCTCCGGGATTACCTGCGGTGATCCCGTTTGGAGGGGGCTAAAATAAAAAAAGCCTTCACGCTATGCGTGATGGGTTTTTAAGTCCGATACCTGCGCTCGAGTACTCTCCGGGATTACCTTCGGTGATCCCGTTTGGAGGGGACTAAAATCAAAAAAGCCTGCACGCTGCGCGTGATTGGTTTTTAAGTCCGATACCTGCGCCCGAGTAAACTCGGGATTACCTGCGGTGATCCCGTTTGGAGGGGGCTAAAATAAAAAAAGCCATCCCGCTGCGCCCGAGCAAACTCGGGATTACCTGCGGTGATCCCGTTTGGAGGGGGCTAAAATAAAAAAAGCCTTCACGCTGCGCGTGATTGGTTTTTAAGTCCGATACCTGCGCCCGAGTAAACCCGGCTTGGTATCGAACTTAAAAACCTTTGCTTTCGCAAAGGCTTTTTTGATTTGCGGAGAGTGAGGGATTCGAACCCTCGATACCATTGCTGATATACACACTTTCCAGGCGTGCTCCTTCAACCACTCGGACAACTCTCCTTTTCAGGGGTGCAAATGTAATTAAAGTATTTGGGTTAAATTCAGGTTTTGAAAACCACGAAAAAGAACTTACGATTCAACCTGCCTCAAAAAAAATGAGCCTTCAAATATCTCTATTGAAAGCTCAAAAATAAATTATCAATACACACTAAATTATCTTCTCTACCTGCATGTAATTAAGTTCTACCGGAGTAGCTCTTCCGAATATCTTTACCTGAACTTTCAGCTTCTTTTTCTCATCATTTACTTCTTCAATCACTCCGTTGAAGTCGTTGAATGGTCCGTCGATAATCTTGATAGTTTCACCCACAATGAAGGGTTCAAGCATGGTCATTCCGCCGGCTTCTGACATTTCATCTACCTTACCCAGCATCTTGTTTACTTCCGACTTTCTAAGGCTGATGATATTCCCTTTTGAACCTTTCCCGTCGGTCAGGAAGTGCATCACATTGGAAATATTACTCAGGTGCTGCACCATATCATCTGTCAGTTTTCCGGAGAGCACTTCCATCATGATATATCCGGGATAGAAGTTACGCTCACGCATTACCTTCTTACCATTTACCACCTTATACACCTTTTCTACAGGAAGGAAAATCTGAGTAATATATTTATCCCATCCATTCCGCACGATGTCCTTATCGAGATATTCCTTTACCTTCTTCTCTTTACCACTCACCACCCGTAATACATACCACTTGGTATCCTTCTCAGGTGTAGTACCCTGGTCTTCTGTATTACTCTCAACTACTTTTTCGTTATTATCTGACATGACTACTTAAATAAAGAGTAAATAAATTCCATTACAGTTTGTGAGATGGTATCCATCACCCAAACGATAGCTGTAATAATAATGGTTGCGATTAACACAATCATCGTCGACTGCTGCAACTCGTTCCATGTAGGCCACGTAGTCTTATGCATCAGCTCTCTGTAAGAATCGCGGATATATGTTGTTACTTTACTCATAATCAATACTATTACTTTTATTCACTTGCACGGGCACAAGGATTCGAACCCTGATCAAAGGTTTTGGAGACCTCTATTCTACCATTGAACTATGCCCGTAGGTGCTTTCCTGAACACTCAGAAAAGCCACTTAAAGAACTTGTGAAATGATTCAAATTATGAACCATCCATAATATAGAAAGTACCTCAGGCACAAGCCCAAAGGTACTTAATCTAAATATTAATGCTGTTTATACAACAGTAAACTCATCCAGCAAGCTTACTTGATGATTTCTGTCACCTGTCCTGCACCTACTGTACGGCCACCTTCGCGAATCGCGAATTTCAGACCTTTCTCCATAGCGATAGGAGCAATCAGTTTCACAGTCAGGGAAGTGTTATCACCAGGCATTACCATTTCAGTTCCTTCAGGCAGCATTACCTCACCGGTAACGTCTGTAGTTCTGAAGTAAAACTGAGGACGGTATTTGTTGAAGAATGGAGTGTGACGTCCACCTTCTTCTTTGCTCAGTACATATACTTCGCATTTGAATTCAGTGTGCGGAGTGATAGAACCGGGTTTGCAAAGTACCATACCACGACGGATATCTTTCTTTTCAATACCGCGGAGCAACAGACCTGCATTATCACCAGCCTCACCTTCATCCAACAATTTCTTAAACATTTCAACACCTGTTACAGTAGAGTTCAATGGCTTATCCATCAGACCTACGATTTCAACAGGCTCACCTACTTTAATTCTACCTCTTTCAATACGGCCGGTAGCCACTGTACCACGACCGGTGATAGAGAATACGTCTTCCACACTCATCAGGAACGGCTGATCAACCGGACGGGGAGGTAATGGGATGTATTCATCCACCGCATTCATCAATTCAACAATCTTCTCAGTCCACTGAGGATCACCAGCCAGCGCACCGGTAGCAGATCCACGGATGATTGGAGTATTGTCACCATCAAAACCGTAAGAAGTAAGCAATTCACGAATTTCCATTTCAACCAGGTCGAGTAATTCAGGATCATCTACCAGATCTACTTTATTCATAAATACCACAATACGGGGAACACCTACCTGACGAGCCAGAAGGATGTGCTCTTTAGTTTGTGGCATAGGGCCATCAGTAGCAGCCACCACCAGGATCGCTCCGTCCATCTGTGCCGCACCTGTAATCATGTTCTTTACATAGTCAGCGTGACCCGGGCAATCCACGTGCGCATAGTGACGATGAGCTGTCTGATATTCTACGTGAGATGTATTAATAGTAATACCTCTTTCTTTTTCCTCCGGAGCGCCATCGATCTCAGCGTAGTTCTTTTTTTCCGCCAAACCTTGTTTAGACAAAATATCGGTTATAGCGGCAGTTAATGTGGTTTTACCGTGATCCACGTGACCAATTGTACCAATGTTCACGTGCGGCTTATCCCTTTTAAAATTCTCTTTTGCCATTGTTTTTGTTTTAATTTATTGTTTAAAAAATATCATCCGCAATTGCGAACGAAATATTTTGAGCGGAAGACGAGTCTCGAACTCGCAACCTATAGCTTGGAAGGCTATCGCTCTACCAATTGAGCTACTTCCGCAATTTTCATTTTCAAAGAATTACTGCCTCACTTCCTTTTCTCCACCTTCGTTCAGCTCCACTCTACAGCGCTAAACCCGAAGTCCCCCCATGTTGTTGATCTCTACTCCCGAAGGAACAATCTCTTCCTTCCTGATCAACATCTCTATGAGCTGTTGATGAGATTTGAACTCACGACCTCTTCCTTACCAAGGAAGTGCTCTACCCCTGAGCTACAACAGCTTATAAAACCTTACTGCTGAAGCTGTCTTCCTTCAGCCGCTATCTCAATCAACTATTATTTCAAAAAACGTGGGCAGAGTAGGGTTCGAACCTACGTACTCCGGAGAGAACAGATTTACAGTCTGTCGCCTTTAACCACTCGGCCATCTGCCCGGTTTAATCCACAAAGGCACAATGCCTATGATCCTAAACACAACTTTCAATAGAGCCAGTGGAGGGATTCGAACCCCCGACCAGCTGATTACAAATCAGCTGCTCTGGCCAACTG
>JACFNA010000318.1 GCA_019455085.1 Chitinophagaceae bacterium | reverse complement strand
ACAACAAGTGTTGAAAACATTATAAGTAATGTCACTTGAGACAATACTGTGGATAAATGCATCGAATTAGTATTTGAAAATATGAATAATGTTAAGACATTATTTCTGCATTCACTCCGGAAGCCTTTTTTTGATTGAGCGGTCAATGATACTAAAACACATTGCTCCTGCAATCCCTGCTACCAGGGATACAGGCATAATCCAAAGTACTGTAATGCCACCCATTTCCCAGAATGCTATAGCAACCGCTATACCCACAGCCAAAATTCCACCTAAAAAAGTACCCTTTTCTGTTGAAAACGGAACAAATAAAGCCATAAAAAATAGCACAAATAACGGGGCAACGAACAGGTTTACTACCTTCATAATAATATCGTACAGATTACCGGATACCCTGCCTACCATAAAACTAAGCACCATGATAACAATACCCATTACAAATGAGAGCTTTTTTATCTGTTGCAATGATTTCTTTTTGCGCACGTCTTTTCTAAAACGGTTAAGAATATCTTCTGCTATCACGGAAGACACGCTGTTTAATCCGGAAGACAGGCTTGACATAGCGGCAGCAAGGAGTCCTGCGATCAATAATCCGGACAATCCAACCGGCAAGCCTATCAGAATGAAACGCGGGAACAAAGTATCGGCCTGCTCCTCTATCGGTTTACCCTGCAGTAAACCGGAATTGAAAGTAAAATGTGCCAGCATAGATAAACCCACTAAAGCCAGTAATGTGGATGCAAACATATCTGACAACAGCGCTATCTTAAAGGAACGTCTCGCTGTTTTTGCATCGGGAGTGGCCAGGTAGCGCTGTACTGCAATCTGATCGGAGCCATTTGTGCAGACATACCATTCTAGTTCTGACAGCATAGCATTGGCTAATGTCGTCCTTTGCTGAGGATCAAATTTTAATGTGAATGTACCCCAGTGAGATGGCCATTCTTTTGGGAAAATAGCCCCCATTGAACCAAGATGCCAGCAAACAATTATCACGCTCAGCAATGCCCCTCCCAGAAAAATGCAGGATTGAACGATGTCGGTGACTACTACAGCCTTCAGCCCCCCCATGGTAGTATAAATAACAGTGATTGTGGTAAGCAGCCCGGCTATCCATGGTACATAAGCCTTATCAAATTGTATAACAGAATACAGGGCTACGTTAACCGTTACGTAAATAATGGTGGCCATCCAAAGCAATCGTAACAATAAAAACATAACGGTACCCAGTAGTCGCACAGACAAACCAAGCTTTTGTTCCAGTATTTCATATGCACTGGTTACCCCTGTTTTCATAATAACCGGTATGATCCACCATCCTACAATAACATATACTAGTGGAAAGGCCAATGTGCCTGCAAAAATAATGGGACCATGCAGGATCATCTCGCCAGGGGTAGTTATATAACTTAATGTACTGACCAGTGTTGCAAATAATGATATACCGATAGAGGTGGGCTTCATTTTCCGGCCTCCCAATAAATATTCTTCCTTTGTTTTATTCTTTCGCTGGTAATACCACCCTATTCCAAGCATACCGGCCCCGTAGATGATCAATATGGTCCAGTCTAAAAAGGACAGTGCCCGGGAAGAAACCTGAAGCAGTCTAAACATTGATTAATCAGTATTAATGATCAGCTATTCCGATTTTATGCCAGCCGGGTAAACCCCTGCTGAAAGGCTTTACTATTTTCTGTTTCTATTATACCCGACTCAATAGACTCTTCTATCAACTGCAGCGTCTGTTCGAAGGCTTCTGCAAAGCGATGCAAATGCTGCTCTTTATGTGCGTGCATCAGATAAAAAATTCCTGCTACAAGGAAACCTTCTTCCTGCATCCTGGTAATAAATAACTTCCTGACAGCAGTTGCGCAAGAGGATGTAAAAGTAAAAGTGGGTGATGCCGGCATTCCACCCACAACAAGACCGCAGGAAACATATTTCATTGCAATCTCACGCAACTGCTCCTGTAACGCTACTCCTTTCGCCCACACAGCATCAGATATGTTCTCGCATTCCATTTTTTTCAACACAGCCAATGCTGCTGCAGTGCCTATTCCATCCGTCCAGTAACTGGACGAGATGAAACTTTCATCAGCGGCAGTCATCACATTATCATGTCCTACCACAGTTGCAAATGGTATTCCATTGCTCATAGCCTTAGCATAT
>JACFNA010000037.1:14375-21117 GCA_019455085.1 Chitinophagaceae bacterium | reverse complement strand
GTTTCCAAACAGGGTGAAGTCGTGGAAGCAGGGGCTTAAAATAAAAAGGAACGCGGGATGGAAAAGAATAAATCACGACTTGCATAATTCACTGGCTTTTTATTCACTTTTCTTCCTTCTGTTAATGGGGCTTACCGGGCCACAGTGGTCGTTTGAGTGGTATCGTACCGGAATGCAGAAAACACTTAGAACATACAAAGAAAAGCCGGTTAACAAAGGAACTGCCGTAAAGGAAGAACCGCAAATTGCTTCGGTGGACCACAGTCGTCCGGTCTTATCCATAGCCGATTATATGGGAATTGCTGATAAGGCGCTCCACTATACAGGTAACTATTCGATAAGCATTCCCGGAACGACAGACGAGGTGGCGGCTGTAAGTAAGACCAGAATAGGCTTCTTTGCTCCTGCCGCATCAGACAGAGTGAGTATCGACAAGTATTCAGGTGAAGTGACCAGGAAAGATATTTTCAGGGAAAAGCCTTTCAATGAAAGGGTTGCCGGTTCCATCAAGGCGATACATGTGGGTACAGTGTATGGCTCGTTTACAAAGTGGATTTACTTTTTTGTGTGTCTTATTGCCACGTCGCTTCCGGTTACCGGTACTCTTATCTGGGTGAATAAGCTCAAAAAGAAGAGAAAAAGGGCTGTAGCTTTTAATGTGAGAAAAGTCCAGTACGCCTGAGTGGGCTGACGTGTAGGGAGGATGATGATAACAGGCCACTTTCATTTCCCTATTCCGGCAAAGACCATCCGGCTTGATGCCTTCAATCAACTGAACGTGAAAGATGGGGCAGTTAATAATTTGAGTTGCGGGCAAGTGAAGATTCTTCTTTAGCCCTCCGGGCTTTAACGGCCCCTCAAGTTATTAATTAGCCGGAGGATTGTGCATTCTGCCGGTAGCAGAATAAATTGGTAGCTTTGCACGCTATATATTATTGAAATGAAAGGGCTGGGAAGCAGGGTTTTTCTTAAAATACTGAAGGTTACAGGCATTTCGGTGGGGACACTCCTGGTACTGTTATTCGTATTACCATTCTTATTTCCAAAAACGATTGCCGGTAAAGTAAAGCAATGGGTAAATAGTTCTATTACGAGTGAGTTGGATTTTTCAAAAGCGAACCTTTCCTTCTTTACTCATTTTCCGGCGCTAACCCTTACGCTTGAAGATGTGCACCTCAAGGGTTCTGCCCCTTTCTCAAAAGAGACACTGCTGAGTGCAGAAGGCGTGTCATTTGGAATTGATCTTTTCTCAGTATTTTCCAAGTCAGTAAAGGTGGATCAGGTTTATCTCTCCGGGGCCAGGGTCAACATCAGGGTGGATGAGAATGGGAACGCTAATTACAATGTGTATAAATCTACAGGAAACAGCGCTGATACCTCATCGTCAGAGGTAGGCGTACAGATAGAAAAGATTGTGATCCGGAATACAAGGCTCAATTATGTAGATATGTCAGTGCCTTTTTCCATGGAGGCAGTAAATCTGAATTATACAGGGAAGGGAGATTTGGCGAAGGCGGTCTTTGATTTGTCGTCACGCTTGTCGGCAGATTCTTTCAGCCTGGCCTATGATCACAACACTTATGTCAATAATAAACAGCTGAAAGCCAAACTGATTACAGTAATCAATACAAAGTCGCTCTCGCTTGTTTTTAAAGATAACCGGATCCGGATCAACAAATTGCCGATGCACTTTAGCGGACATTTCGACTTTCTGGCTCATGGTTATGAAATGGATTTGAATGTAGATTCCAGAAGAACAGATTTGGTGAACATCATTACTGCCATTCCACCGGATATGAGTGGCTGGCTCAGAGAGACGAAGGTGAAAGGCAGTACGGTCTTTAATATGCGTTTAAGAGGAAGGTATGATGCAGGAACGAATACGATGCCCGACCTGAGATTTAACCTGAGCATAAACGACGGATATATAAAACATAAGGAGGCTACAGCGCCTCTTGAGGGCCTGGATATGGCACTCAGGGTAAGACTGCCGGGATTAAATCAGGACAGTCTGAAAATAGTGCTTGATACATTCCATTTTAAGCTCGCAAAAGGATTTTGTGACATAAGATTTCATTCTCTCGGCCTTGAACGGCCGGATATTGAATCAGAAGTAAAAGCTGATCTGGATCTCAACACATGGGATAAGGCAATGGGACTAAAAGGGGTAGAGTTTGGTGGGCTCTATAAGTTAGATTTAAAAGCGAAAGGTATCTTCAGCCGCGGACAGAATCCGGACAACTGGCGGAGGGAAATTGTGATTACAAGTATTCCGTCTTTCAGCCTGGTATCCACACTTAGCAATGGGTATTTAAAGTTTGATTCACTGCCTGTACCCGTGCAGGACATCAGCTTTAATATTCGTAGTTCCTGTGCCGATAACAATTACAGACACACGGTTTTAGATATCAGTGATATCAATTTCGCAATACTGAAAAATTATTTCAGGGGAAATATTAAAGTAACCAATCCGGCAGCACCTGATATAGATGCAGATATTTCGGGCAGGTTTCATCTGGGAGACCTCGCTAAAAGTTTCCCAATGGAAGATCTCCTGCTGGATGGTGATTTAGTAGTAGGGATTAAGTCCAAAGGGGTATATGATTCAGAAAGAAAGTCCTTTCCTTTGACGGTAGCGCATGCAAGCGTGAAAGATGGAAAATTGAAGACAGGCTATTACCCTCGTCCGGTTGAGCGGATCAATCTTAATATCGATGTCACTAATAATGATGGTGCACCTGCAAATACCACAATTGAGATTAGACCTTTGAATTTTGAGTTTGATGGTGAACCGTTTACCCTTACTGCCAGTCTTATCAATCCTGATGATATCAGATACAATGTGGATGCAAAGGGGATTCTGGATTTAGGGAAATTGTATCAGGTATTCGGGGTGCCTGAGTACAAAGCATCTGGCTGGCTCAGGGCTGCATTGGTACTTAAAGGAAAGCAAAGTGATGCTATGGCAGGGAGATATCATTTGCTCGACAATTCAGGCACTATAGAACTGAAGGATATTCAATTAGGGATGCAGGCTTTTCCAAAGCCATTGGTAATAAACACAGGCACCTTTCGATTTCATCAGGATAGGATGTCGTTTGATGATTTAAGAGCATCATACGACAGCATGGATTTTACGATGAATGGGTATTTCAGAAATGTAATAGAGTATGCACTCACTGATCAGGGTGTACTGAAGGGAAGTGTAAGTCTTACCTCTGATTATATAGATCTGAACCGGTTTACGGCTTTTGAGTCCGTGAATGATAATTTGGAAGTAGCAGGAACAGATTCTGCCGGTACCGGCGTGATTGTGGTGCCTGCCAATCTTGATGTAAGCCTGGCTGCGGCCGTAAAGAGAGCAGACTTTGACAGCCTCGCAATTCACAATTTTAAAGGACAGGTAGTTTTAAGACAGGGTAAGGTGCAGCTACAGCAAACAGCGATGACCGTGGCAGGAGCTACGTTTAACCTTGATGGTAGTTATGAACCCCTGACACCTAACAAAGCGCTCTTTGATTTAAAAATTAAAGCCGATTCATTTTCAATCGAACGCGCTTATGAAGAGATTTCCATGTTTCGCGAACTGGCCTCCTCAGCTTCAGGAGTGAAGGGTCTGGTGGCTCTTGATTATGAACTGTCTGGCAGACTGGATCCTTCCATGCAACCGGTGATGCCTTCCATTAAAGGGAAAGGAGTCATCAATCTGAAAAAGGTTAAGCTAAAAGGATTCAGAATGATGAATGCGGTAAGCAAAAGTACCAATCTTACTGATCTGGCCGACCCGCCTCTGTCAGGTATAAATATCAAAACATCCATAAAGAATAATATCATTAATGTAGATCGGGTAAAACTTAGAATAGCCGGATTTAGACCGAGGTTTGAAGGGCAGATAAGCCTTGATGGTGATTTGAATATCAAAGGCAGGGTAGGCCTTCCGCCCTTTGGGATTTTTGGTATTCCATTTACTATATCAGGTAATAGTGAACATCCTGTTGTGAAATTGAAGAGAGATAAGGATGGTAAGATTCTTCAGGAGAAAGAAGATATCGAAGAGGGAGAAGAGGAGATTCCTGAAGTGTTACCTGCTGGAGCCACTCAGCAGCAATTGTAATTTGTGTGTAGCACAGTGTTACTCTTCAGCAGTATTTTTTTTCAACGATTTCCGAAATATTTAGCCAACAGAGAAAACTTCAGAATAATGTCCGTTACATTGCATGGGTTATGAAGGGACGTCTTAAATGGATAGTTAACAAAGGGATTGAGTTTGTCTTTTTCGGCAACTATTTTTATGCGTTGTGTGTGTTGTCACTTGCTATTGAGGCTTCTCTCCAGCAATCCATCGAGCTAAACAGCCCTTCTTTCTATTTGCTGCTGGGAGCAGCCACAGTGGTATATTATACCTACGCCTATATGGGCGAAATTAGTTTTAAGGTTGCCTTTCTGAGAAGAAAAATCAAGCTCACCACATCCTCACAATACAATTATTACAACCTGCGTACGCACTGGTATCACCAGAATAGCCGGTTGCTGAATATCTCACAGATAGTGCTTTCCGGTCTGGTCCTTTACGCAGCATTCGATTTGGCGATATTACGGTTTCACCATATTTTTTCTCTTACTTTTTCTGAGTGGGTCATGCTGATATCAGTCCCTGTAGTGGCATTGCTATATTATGGTAATGAGTATTTTCCTATGTTTAAAATAAACCTCAGGAAGACAGGGTGGGTAAAGCCTTTCGTCATTGGTTTTGTGTGGGCGGGCGTGGTGACAATTTATCCACCCCTGTTCAGGCAGTGGCAACTTGATCTGCATTATTCATTTAATTTTCTGGTGCTGTGGCTTTTTATAAAGAACTGGATGTATGTTTCGGTACTCGCCATTATGTTTGACATTAAAGACTATGCAGACGATGCCAACAGGGAGGTTAAGACCTTTGTGGTGAGGGTTGGGTTGAGGAAAACTATCTTCAGGATACTGCTGCCTTTGATTATCATCGGCCTGATATCGTTTACCATCTTCGCTTATGAAAAGTCGTTTGGGTTGATGCACTACCTTATTAATCTGGTTCCCTTTATTTTGTTGCTTATTGTGGCATATTCGATGCACCGGCGGAGGCCAATTCTGTATTATCTGTTTATTATTGATGGTTTAATGCTGGTAAAGGGTATCTGTGGTATTCTGGGCGTGGTTTTATTTAATAAATCCTGACGGCATTTATTTTTTGATAAGAGGTTATTAAATCGTGTAAAGACTGCAACCGGCGTAGTTTTATCCAATAGATTTGCAATGTTTCCTTAAATCCCAATGAACAATAAATCTTTCTTCGTTTTAGCGCTTATGCTGATGGGCCAGGTGGTGTGTGCGCAACCCAGAGTCCTGAAGGCTGCGAATGCGGACCATGCCCCCAAAATAGATGGGAAGCTGGATGACAAAGTATGGAAGGAAGTACCCGTTGCGACAGATTTTATTGTAAGCTATCCCACCTTTGGAGGTAAAGCTGCGCAGAAGACAGAAGTGAAAATATTGTTTGGTGCAGATGCGGTATATGTAGGAGCCATGCTTTATGATGATCCTAAGCTGGTGCGCAGGCAGATTACTGCCAGAGACGATGAGCAACAGAATGATGCAGATTATTTCTCCATATTTTTTGATACCTACAATGATAAGCAGAATGGTTTTCAGTTTCTGGTAACTTCATCTAATGTGCAGAGTGACGCACGGCTCGGGGCTAACCTCAGTTTTGGTTTTGGAGGGTACGGCGATAAGACGTGGGATGCAGTGTGGGAAAGTAAGGTGGACTTTAATGAAGATGGCTGGTCGGTCGAGATGAAGATTCCCTATTTTTCGCTGCGGTTTTCCAAGAAGGAAGTACAGGACTGGGGTTTGCAATTGCAGAGGTCGGTGAGGCGTAGTAATGAAACGAGCACCTGGAGCCCGGTAGATCCTGATATAAATGGCTTTGTCAATCAATTTGGCTTGTTGCAGGGAATAACAGATTTGGAACCACCCCTGCGGCTTAGTTTTTCTCCTTATCTGTCCACAGGTTATCAGAGTGTGCCCGAAAAAGATGGTTATCTGAATCGATGGCTCAACAACGGAGGACTTGATCTAAAGTATGGGATCAATGAAAGCTTCACACTTGATGCCACGCTGATTCCCGATTTTGGCCAGGTAGTATCAGATAATCTGGTCAACAATCTGACACCCTTTGAAATTCAGTTTCAGGAGAATCGTCCCTTTTTTACAGAAGGCACCGAACTATTCAATAAAGCCGGTTTATTTTATTCCAGAAGGGTAGGCGCTACTCCTGAAGGCTATTACCGGGTACATGAAATTGTAAACGATAACCCTGATCTGGAAATCAAAAAGAATCCGTCGCTTACACAATTGTATAATGCGATTAAAGTATCTGGCCGGACTAAGAAAAATCTTGGCATCGGAGTCTTTAATGCGGTTACGGCTCCCATGCATGCAGTGGTAAGAAACAAAGTGACCGGAAAGGATTCATCGATCAGTACCGAGCCTTTGGCTAATTACAATATTCTTGTGCTGGATCAGTCGCTCAGGGGACAATCGTATGTCACGTTTACAAATACGAATGTCATGAGGAATAGAGAAAGCCGCAATGCAAATGTGTCGGCACTTGACGTGGCTTTGTTTGATAAAGAGAATATTCATCAGTTTTCCGGAAAGGTCCGATATAGTTCTATTTGGGGGGCAGAAAAATATGATGGGTTTA